>NZ_JAEQCF010000085.1:0-21791 GCF_020738625.1 Microcoleus sp. PH2017_09_SFU_O_A | reverse complement strand
TTAACGAGTTGTGGACTTCCTTCTCGACCTTAACAGGCTGGCTAGTACTGACAGAACTGCGGTTTACAAACCGGATAATTGAGCCTTGGTTTTCGGCATAGCAGATATTATAGCCTTTCTCAAAAAGGTGAGGTATGACTGACAGGTTATATAACCACTGAAACCAAGAGGGCCCAAGCCCAACAACGTACCTCATCTTTCTGAGAACCGCTATATATCAATTCTAGACTTATCTTTTCCAGTAAGCTTTGATTAAGTTTAGGTAACTATTTCGCCCTGTAAGTTAACCTCTATATTTAACCTAAGTTGTGCTTATCAGAAGATTTGAACAATTTATCCCCTCCTAGAGCCAAATAAGGTTTGTCCTAGCCGTACCATAGTAGCACCTGCTTGAATTGCCAAATGATAATCTCCCGACATCCCCATGGAGAGCTGCTGCATTTGAATGTTTGGCAAATTTTGCTGCTGGATTTTGTCAGCAAGTTCGCGGGTGCTGTTAAACAATTCTAGGATTTGCGAGTCATCTAATCCCACCGGAGGTATTGTCATCAAACCTTGAATTTTGATATGCTGACATTTATTGAGTTCACAGAGGTCGGCAAGAAGTTCGGGGACGCTCCACCCGTATTTGTCGGGATCTGGCAATATTTTCACTTGCAGGCAGACTTGCGGGGAGCAGGACATTTCGCCAGCTATGCGCGAAAGCCTCTGAGCCAGTTTTAAGTTGTCGATAGAGTGAATCCACTGGAAATGCTCTAGGGCCTTTGCTGCTTTGTTGGCTTGCAAGTGGCCGATCAAGTGCCAGTTGATATCCGGCAAATCTTGCAGTTGGCTTTGTTTTTCGGCAGTCTCTTGAACCTTGCTCTCGCCAAAATCTCGGATGCCCGCGTCGTAGGCTTGGCGGATAGCATCAGTCGGTACCTGTTTGGTAACGGCAATTAACCGCACTGATTCTGGCAAGTGTTGGCGAATGCTGTTAATTCGAGAGGCAATGGTCATGGGTACTCAACGCTCTTGACAGTAGGGCAGGACAATTAAGACAGATATCAATTACCAAGTTACCAATTACCAATTACCGATTACCGATTACCGATTACCAATTACCGATTGCCAATTACCGATTTTGGCTATTGAAAGGTGCGCTGGTGAATGACCTGCAATTGGTCGTACTCCTGATATTGACCGCTGCGACGGAGGGTTCGCAGGCGAATTTCGACCATGAGGCGAGCGTCGGAGCGACTGATAGGATCGAATCTGAGGCCGCCAGGGCCGTTGGTTACTAAGAAAAATAGGCGCTGGGCGTATAGGGTGGTAAATAATTCTTGGCTGTCTTCAACCTGGGATACCCTGAAGAGGAGGCCAAAGTTTGGATGATTCAGGTAGGTTTCGGTAGTCATTCACTCTCACAATCGATCGATATTAGATTAAAGATTTAGATTTTAGATTTGAGTTTCGCTCGATCGCGGGGTGCAAAGGGCGATCGCGGTAGCCATGCTATAGTCTCCATCGTGACTGAGGCTCAACTGCCACTGACAATTTCCCCAAACAGAGGCTTGTGCTGCGGCGGTTCCGTGCAGTTGCACGTTAGGAGCACCGTTTTCGGAGCGCTGAATTTCGACATCAGCATACCGTATTCCCCGCCATCCCGTGCCTAGAGCTTTGACAACAGCTTCCTTTGCTGCCCATCGCCCCGCTAGTTGGTTGCAGGAAACTCGGTTCATTTTACCTTTAATGCTGCTGTCTTGAGAATTTAGTTGTCCGCAGTCTCTTTGTTCGGCCGGGGTGTAAACTTTTTCCAGGAAGCGATCGCCAAACCGGTCTAATACAGCTTGAATGCGCGGAACATATACTATATCTGTCCCAAGATAGATGTTCAAGGTCTTGGATCTCTAAATATTTGCATCCATTACTTTAGCAGCACTGTGGAATCATTGATTCCCAATTCCCAATTCCCAATTCCCAATTCCCAATTCCCAATTCCCAATTCCCAATTCCCAATTCTCAACTGTCCCAACCCCAAGCCAAGCGGGCACTCCAGAGGGCGAGCAAGCAGCCGAGGGCGATCCAGTCTCGGATTTTGAAGTGCAACTGATGCCATTCTACGCGGTGTCGATCGGGACTGGTGAAGCCGCGAACTTTCATCGCGCTAGCTATTTGTTCGGCTCGCAACAGCAAGTTTTCTAACAGCCTCTCGGCGATCGTCAACCAAACTTGAGAGGCACGGCGAAATCCGAGTTTTTTCCAGTTTATCGCTCTAGTGCTGACCGATCGCACTAAATTTTGTATTTCTTCCAATACTAGGGGAATAAACCGCAAAGATAACGTTAATGTTAGGGCAATTTCGGTGACAGGCCAGCGCAAGCGGCGCAGCGGCTGCATTAAGTTTTCGATGGCGGCGGTGATTTCTTCGCTGGCTGTGGTGAGGAGATAGAGGTTGGTGCTGTAAATTACTGTGAAAAATAGGGTGCTGACGTTGATAGCTAAATCTAAGGATTTGCGGGTGATTTTAACGGGGCCTTGTTTGAATAAAACGTAACTGTAGTTTGTGGGTTGGGGGAGTTTATTTTGGGTTTGAACTTGAGGATTTTGGGTTGGAGAGTTTGAGCCTAAGTTAAAAGGTTTGTACCAGGGTTTGGGATTCTGAGCGGGTGGAAGGGTTGCGGGTTGTTGGGAAAAGGTTAATTCGTCGGCGGGGATGCGGGGCTGATGTTCTGAGGGAAGTGCGTCGGGGGCGATCGCGCTGAGGCAAAATACTAAAAGGCAGAATAGCAGCAGCAGTCCCATTTGCTGTTTCCAGACACGGAAGGGAATGGCTGCGCTTAGTGTCAGTACGATTAACATTACTACTAGCATCAACCGCCAAACTGGATTGGCGAGTATGGGCGCAATTAGAAATGTCATCAACCAGGCTAGTTTGACGCGGGAGTCTAGCCGGTGCAGCCAAGTTACGGGTTGTTCTAGATAAAGTCCAATAGGAAGCGATCGCAGTAAATCCATGTTGTAGATTTTAGATTTTAGATTTTTAAGAATATCAATTTATTGAACCGCGAAGACGCTAAGGACGCGAAGGAAGAGAACGAAGGAAGAGAAAAGAAAAAAACGCAATTTGCTTATATCATTAAACTGCGTTTTTTCTTTAATCTCAAGTCTGGAATTACTTCACGCGCAGTGCTCTGTTTGTGGTGCTGACTTCGCTGGCGCGAACTTTTTTGCCTCTCCACAGCAGCCGCATTGGTGTACCTGTAAAGCCGAGGTGTTTGCGGAATTGGCTTTCCATGTAGCGGCGGTAGTTTTCGGTGAATCGTTTGGGATCGTTGACGAATAGCGCGATTGTCGGTGGTTGCGATCGCACTTGAGTACCGTAATAGATTTTGCCTTGTTTTCCTTGGCGGGTAACTGGTGCTGAGTGCCAGGTTGTGGCTTCTTCTATGACTTCGTTGATGACGGCGGTAGCAACGCGACGCTTGTGTTCGTCGGAGGCTTTGTCTACTAATTCAATCACTTTTTCAACTCGCTGTCCGCTCATGGCGCTGACAAAGATCATTTCTGCCCAGTCGAGGAAATACAGTTTAGTTCTTGCTGTTTTTTCGTACTCGTAGATGGTGTCGTTGTCCTTTTCTATGGCATCCCATTTGTTGATGACGATGATGCAGGCTCGACCTTCTTGGCTGATGCGATCGGCTAATTTTTGATCTTGGTCGGTAACGCCGTCAATTGCATCTATTACTAGCAGTATGACATCTGCCCGGCGGATGGCTTTGAAAGCGCGGTTGATTCCGAAAAATTCGGCGCCGTATTCGACGTTTTTCTTTTTACGAATTCCGGCTGTGTCGATCAGGCGGTAGGTTTGACCGTTGCGTTCTACTATGGTGTCAATTGCGTCGCGGGTTGTGCCAGAAATTGGGCTGACGATGGCGCGGTTTTCTCCGAGAAATGCGTTTAGCAAACTCGATTTGCCGACGTTGGGACGACCGATAATTGCTACTTTGATTTCATCTACTTCTGGCTCTACTTCTGTGGGAAGGTAAGTCATTAATTGGTCTAGCAATTCACCGGTACCGTTACCGTGAATCCCGGAAATGGGGTAAGGTTCTCCCAGTCCCAATGTCCAAAAGTCTGCTGCTTGGGTGAGTCCGGTATTTTCCGATTCGCACTTGTTGACGGCGAGAATGACGGGGACTTTTTGCACTCGCAGCCAAGAGGCGATGGATTCGTCGCCGCCGGTGAGTCCGGTTTTTCCGTCTACTACAAAAATGGCCGCACTGGCTTCTGCAAGCGCCGCCATTGCTTGTTCGCGGATTAATGGCAGAAATTCGGTCTCGTCATCGAATACTAGCCCGCCGGTGTCTACGACTTGATATTCGCGATCGCCCCAGTATGCTGGTCTGTACGTGCGATCGCGCGTAATTCCCGGTTCGTCGTGGACGATCGCGTCTTGGCTGTTGGCTAAACGGTTGACGATCGTCGATTTGCCTACATTGGGGCGTCCAATAATAGCAACTATAGGTAGAGGCATAAAAGTAGCAGCAATTTAGGCTGCGCCGTAATTTTGAGCTTTAATCTTTAAGTATAAGGGAATGTGACTGAAATGGAAAGACTTATTTCTGTGTTGGGGTTAGGGGTTTTTGTCGGTTTGTGCTACGCCTTTTCAGTCGATCGACGGGCTGTTAAGTGGCCGCCCGTACTGTGGGGAATTGCTTTGCAGCTAATTTTTGCAATTTTGATTCTCAAAACTGCTCCGGGTTTGGCGGCATTTAAATTTTTGGGAGATTTAGTCACTCAATTTCTGAATTTTTCTGATGCTGGGGCAAAGTTTGTATTTGGTGATAAATTTACCGACCACTATATCGCTTTTAAAGTCCTGCCCACTATTATCTTTTTCTCTTCGTTTATCACCCTACTTTATCACTACGGGATTTTGCAGCGGGTGGTGCAGGCAGTTGCTTGGTGCATGATTAAAACCATGAAAACTTCCGGTGCAGAAACTCTTTCCTGTGCTGCCAATATTTTTGTCGGACAAACAGAAGCGCCACTATTAATTAAACCCTATGTAGCGACGATGACTCTCTCGGAACTGCACGCTGTGATGACGGGGGGTTTTGCGACAATTGCTGGCGGAGTCATGGCGGCTTATATTTCTTTTGGTGTGTCTCCTCAACATTTAATTGCTGCGTCGGTGATGTCGGCACCGGCTGCTTTGGCTATTTCTAAATTGCTGTACCCAGAAACTGAAAAGTCCCTGACTGCTGGCGAGGTAGAAATTAAGGTGGAACAGGTTTATGCTAATGCCGTGGATGCGGCGGCTTCTGGTGCTAGCGACGGTTTGAAGTTAGCCGCAAATGTGGCGGCAATGCTGATAGCTTTTTTGGGTTTGTTAGCATTTTTTAATGCACTTTTGGGTTGGTTTGGCGGGCTGATTAGTTTGCCTCAGTTGTCGCTGGAATGGATTTTTTCTTATTTGATGGCTCCCGTGGCTTGGCTGATGGGCGTGCCTTGGGCGGATTGTGGAAAAATAGGAGTTATTTTGGGGAAGAAGACGATTTTAAATGAGTTTATTGCTTATTTGGATTTGATGGAATTGGTGAAGCAACAGGCGATTTCGGAACGATCGGTAATTATTGCGACTTATGCTTTGTGCGGCTTTTCTAATATTGGTTCCATCGGGATTCAAATTGGGGGGATTGGTGGGATGGCGCCATCGCGCAAGGGTGATTTGGCTCGGTTGGGCGTGAGGGCGATGATTGCTGGTTCTGTGGCTTGTTTCATGACTGCTTGTATTGCGGGAATGCTCGTTTAAAAGTTTTGAGTTTTGTAAGGTGCGCCACAAGCACCCAACTCTCTACTCTCAAGGTTATTAAATAAAAGTTAAAATTTGACAATTAAAGTATGGTAAATGTTTAATAAAATATAACGAAAAACATCTAACTTTAGCGATCGGCTATTATGGAAAACAAGCAGGAATTTAGTCTGTAACAACAGTATATAGAAACTGGCAACTAAATTCTCTTCTAAGCGAAATTAATAGGTGATGTAATATGGCTGTTCTGCAACTAGAAAACGGTAGGACATATACCGATATCGAGGCGATCGCCAGCCAACTGGCTGTTTTAAATATTGAGCTCGATCGCCTGCCAAATCAGCAAAATCCTGCGGTTAAAAAAATTCTACTGCAAGACATTCTCAATGTCACAGAAAAACAGCACATTCTCGCAGCATTTAAAACCGAGTTTGAATACTTCAAGCGCGCCAGCGGCTGTCAGTGGTGCGACTTAAAAGTGCTGCATCCGGGTTCGCCACAGATTTACCCGCTGATGACTCAAAGCGATCGCACTCACACTCACGCAGATGCCGAAGTTCTGCACGTTTTAGCTGGGGAATGTGTTTTTGGGTTTGTCTATCCTAACGGCTCTCAGGTACAATTAATGTTGCAAGCTGAAGAATATATTAAAGTGCCTCCTAATACAGAACATTGGTTTTATCTTACTCCGTTGCTGTACTTGAAAGCTGTGCAGTATTACACCACTGCTCAAGGGTGGGTTCCTCAGTATACTAATAGGAAGTTGAAAATTACCAACTAGATCGAACCTTTGTATGTTGTTGCGCTTCAGCGCTTTTTCATAGATATAAGCAAAGAGCGCTGAAGCGCAACTACGTACCTTTGTTGTTGCGCTTCAGCGCTTTTTCATAGATATAAGCAAAGAGCGCTGAAGCGCAACTACGTACCTTTGTTGTTGCGCTTCAGCGCTCTTTCATAGAGAAATTTCAATTTCTTCACACCGCTGCAAAAGTGCTTCTATTTCCTGGGCGAGAAGAATTACTTCCGGCCACGAAGAACCGTTGATTAAGTCTTGGGCGTGTGCTAATTTGTTTCTCAATGCTTCTGCTGACTTTAAAAAACGCTCCCCGTAACGTTTGGATTTGAGCCCCAGCCGATCGACTATTTCGGCATTCGTCAGGATTAAATCTCGCTTGTCGCAGAATTGCAGGTAATCGATCAAGTCTATGGCCTCATTTCGCGATCGCCCCAATTCCCACAGGTGTTTTGCTGCTACAATGCGATCGCCCTTCAGCAACTTCTGCCACGAATCTTGGGGAAAATAGATCCGCACAATCCGCAATAAATTCATTTCCAGCAGCGTCACCAATCCAAACAGCAGCATCCGTACCGGCGCTTTTTGCAAATCGCCGCAGGTGACAATCCCGTTGATGCGGTTGCTTTCCAAGACAAACAATCTCGGTTTTTCTCGCAACAGCGGTAACAATTCCATCAATGGAGTCGAGGCGGCGATTAACTGTG
Source organism: Microcoleus sp. PH2017_09_SFU_O_A (assembly GCF_020738625.1). NCBI lineage: Bacteria > Bacillati > Cyanobacteriota > Cyanophyceae > Oscillatoriales > Microcoleaceae > Microcoleus > Microcoleus sp. PH2017_09_SFU_O_A. Next base: position 14,494 of record NZ_JAEQCF010000085.1, on the reverse strand, counting down.
ACGGATGGAAGATTTGCTGGTAGTCGCTACACTTACCTGTCATTAAGTGCGATCGTTCTATATAGCCGCAAACCGTACCGTTTTCCTCGATCCCGAGCACATCAAAATCGCGCGCCTCCATCCACGATCGCAATTTAGCAGCATCTTCGCCCGCCGGCACAGATTTTAGCGGTTCCGCCAGGTATTTAACGGTGATACTGTCTTTGAATAAATCCCGCAAATCAGCGGAACTTGATTTTAAATGTTTCATCTCATGCGGGGTAATTTCCTGAGTCGTGGCGCGACAAGAGGAATATTAATCATATTTTAACTGCAAATAGAGACGCGGGATTGCCGCGTCTCTAAATATTTTACAATCTTACTTGCTGGCTAATTCTGGACAATAATGATTGCCTGCAAGAGTTGTGATAATATCGGCATCGGCAAGAAAACTTTCTTTAGCCGTGGGATTTTCGATACTACCAGCTTGTCCGATCGCCCTTAATTTAACTTCCGGCAGAGAAAGTCCCGCTTTCGCTTGGACACAGATCCTTTTAGCGGCAGCAATTTTTTGACTGGGGCTACTTTGAATTCCTTGCAGTAAAGCGTTTGTGGCGTCTGGAGAATAGCTTTTTGCTAAGCGTTTGTAGTCTTCGATAAATTTCCCGTCGTCTCCTGTTAGCTTTATTCCCGATTCTTGGGGCGCGCACAACTGGTTTAAGTTAATTACTTCTCCCGCTGAGTTTACCAGAAAACAGCCTTCGCGTTCTTGGGCGATCGCACTTTTGACCGCGACAAATTGTACAATAACGGCGGATATCACAGCAGTTAAACGCCAGTAATTTAGCATGGCATTATCCTTTGATAGTTGACAGTTGACAGTTTGTAGGGGCGGTGCCAAGAGTGCCCGCCCTCTTAGTTGACAGTGACCTCTACCAGGAAGTCCGAGGATTGGACTAATTAATCGTCTTCTTTTAATTTGTCCTGGAGTTCCGGCTTTATATCGTTTCCGGTTGTATCGGAATTATTTAACCGCAGAGATCGCAGAGAGCACAGAGAGATAAGATAGAGATGAATGCAGGATGATCAAATCGGATTTGATATTAATCCAATTTTTCCTATTAAGATGCCCGTCCCAGAATAGATTTAGGTATGGATTCAAACGAGCCTTTCGTTATTTGTAGAAGATTTGATTAACAGCAAACATCCCCCTTCTGTAACTGGTGAATGAATGGAACCGGGAACCGATCGAATATAATCGCCTTGATAGCAAACTTCCCCTTCTACAGTTAAGTCTCCTTCTAATACAAATACTTCCTCCGAATCCGCGTGTCGGTGCAGGGGAAAAGTTACTCCCGGTTCCAGCCTCATCAAACAAGTAATTTCGCGCTTTTTTTTGTCAAGATAAAGCTTGCCGATCGAGATTCCCGGAACTGAGTAAGGTCTCCATTTGACATTCTGCGATCGCACAATTAAAGATGGCGGATTGTTCTCGGCTGGTGGCGTAACCATTGGCAATTCCGCTAGGCGCTGGAACAAACGGTTTTTGAGATCGGGCGCGACAGGAACGGCAGGGGCTGTATAGGCGATCGCAGAAATTGCTGTTTCAAAGGCCGCTAATTCACTTTGAAGTTCTGGGGATGCTTGCAATTTCTCGGCAAGTGCGCTGCGTTCTGACTCATCCATGGTATCGAGAGCTTGAAGCGCTGCAAGCATATTAAACTCCTCGTCTGGCATCATTTCCATCTGTTCTCCGGCATTATCAATTTTAGATTTTAGATTTTAGATTTTAGATTTGTTTTTGCCATTGCACTAAAGATGGAAGATTGGAGATGCCATAGGTTTAGATTGATATTAAACAATTTAAATTTTGTTTTTTTTGACAATCTAAAACTCTTCGCTCAAAGTTTGGCGCAACTTAGAAATTCCCAACCGAATTCTAGTTTTAACAGTACCTGTCGGGATACCGAGTTTAGAGGCGATTGCCACACAAGTCAATCCTTCGTAATAGGCTAGTTCGATCGCAATTCGCTGTTCTGCTGGCAGTTTTTCTAGGGCTGCTTTGACTTGGGCGCTGCGTTCTTCGATCATTGCATCTTCCATCGGTTCTGCAATACGCGAAGACGGAATTTTAGCATCTTCCAGACAAGCGTCTGCCGCGCGGACTGTTCGCTGCAACACTCGGAGGCGATCGAGGGAACGACTGCGGGTAAGCATAAACAACCAAGTATCCGCACGAGAGCGACTAGGATCGTAAGTTGCTGCTTTTTGCCAAATTTGGGAAAAAACATCGAGCACAACTTCCTCAGCTTCTTCTACCGAACCCAGAATTTTGTAAGCGAGACCGAAACTTGCACGACCGTAGCGATCGTACAGTTTAGCTAATGCTACTTGGTCTTTCTGGGCAATCTGCACTAACAGCAGCGATTCATCGCTTGACTTTTCCCCTGTCATCTCAGTGTACCTAAAAAATTTTGTTTTGAGTGCACAGATCCAAAATTAAATATTCGGCGTATATCACTATAGAACATAATTGTAAGTGAATTGGGGATGCAATCGTAAGTATGCCTTTGCGGGCTAATTTTCTCATGCTTTGAATTGTCATTTGCCCGATTTATATTGCAGTTTATCACCTCTGCATAGTTTTTCATACCTAATCTTGCTGTACAGATCCAAAATAGCAAAACCTTCGTATACCAATTACGAGAAGGCTCAGCAACCTCCGAAAAACCCGACAGGTTAACAAGTTGAACCTGTTGCGACAAAAGTAAAACCTGCGAAGGTGGGTTATTTGCCATTAATTTTTGTAAAACTCTCAGTAAAAGATAGGTGCTAACTGTGAAACTCACCAAGAAAATTCGCCGAATCATATTAGCGATTGAAGCAGCTTTAATTGTTGTATTAACTCCCGGGATAATTGCCGCTTCCGACCACGACGACGGCGAAGTCGATATCAAAGGTCGTGCTGTCAATTTAACCGACTTATACGTCTATCGCGAAAAAGATCAAAACTCCGGCGCTGCGGACGGGGATTTAGTATTTACAATGAATTCAAATCCTCGGTCTGTAGCCCGCTATCAATATTATTTCAGCACCACAGCCCTTTACCAATTTCACATCACGCAGGTAGGTGATGTAAATTCTACACCGACCGGACGCGCCGATATTATCTTGCGGTTTGCCTTCAGTCCGCCTAACAATCAAGGTATGCAAGCGGTAGCGATCACTGTTGTGCGCGGAGGCTCCCAGACCACTACTAAGACAACTGTTAATGGCGGTTTAATTGCCACAACTCCGCTGAATTCTAATGCTGTTTTGAATAAAGTACCTGTGGGCGGTTCTAACTTAACTGTATTTGCAGGTTTGCGGGAAGATCCGTTTTTCTTTGATGTGGAACAATTTTTTAGAGTCCGGGCTGGGGCTTTGGGAACGGGGCCGAAAGTCGGTTTCAAGGAACCGGGTAAAGCGCTGGATTTTGCTAAGGGTTACAACGTTAATACCATTACGGTGCGCGTTCCAAAAGCATTTCTGCAAGCAGGAACAGGCGCGAATACTTTTGATGTTTGGTCAACTATTTCTGTGAGGGATGGAGTTGGTGGTTTCAAACAATTCGAGCGTTTGGCGAGACCTGCAATTAATGAGGGTTTGGTACTTACTCCCCAGTTGATGGAGGCATTTAATACTATTTCTCCGAGATTGGATTTGAGTGCTGCTGCTGCTCCGGTGCGCCAGGAAGCTGTTGCTACTCTCAATGCTGTGGATCTTTTGGACGGTAAGGATAATGTTGATGCAAATGCGATCGCCAAAGCTTTCTTACCGGATGTCCTGCGGATCGATACCACAAGGCCAAGCGGCTACGGTAGCGCGGCAAATTCTCAAGGAAGTTTGATCGGAGGTCGTTTGCTTTTGGACGATGTTGTTGATATCACTTTGGGAGCTTTGGTGGGTTCTCCGGTTGGCGATAACGTTTCTTATAACGGAACTCCTGGAAATCCGGCTCAGGGACACAAACCGTTAGAACCGAATTTTCCTTATTTGGCTTTGCCGAATTAGTTAATAGTCATAGGTATGTAGTTGCGCTTCAGCGCTCTTTCCTAATATTTATCAAGAGCGCTGAAGCGCAACTACGTACCTTGGCTCAAGCGCGAGCCGATATTTGGACGCAAGTCGCACAATTCGTCAGGTGCGTCATCAAATAAAATCGTAGTTTTTCGTGCTAAATCGAACAATGACGCACCCTACAATATGACAGCGAATAAATCACAAAAACCTAAATCTGAGCTTTTCTGGTGGTTGCTTCTCATCGGACTGCCGATAGTGGGCATTGTCGCAGTTAATTTGCTGCCCAATCTGCGTGAAATCTCAGGAAAAATTGCTAATAAAAGTACGGCAAATCTCGATGCTAATTACCGCTATCAGTTTTCGGCAACTTTGAGGAAGAATCCGAATCAAAAGGAAGCTATTCAGCAGGAAATTACTTTTTACCAGCAGCGATTGGCTGTTGATTCAAAAAGCGGTTTGAATCGGGCTGCTTTGGCGAGTGCTTATTTGAAAATGGCTCGCGTAACTGGGGAAGGTGGTTGGTTTTTATTAGCCGAACAAGCCGCAGAAAGATCGATCGCCCTTTTGCCTTTTGACAACAAAGGCGCGCTGCTAGTTTTAGCTCGAATTGCCGAGGCCAGACACGATTTTGCTACTGCTTTGCGCTTTGCTAAACAGGTGGGTTTTGACAATGAAGATGCGATCGCCCTTTCGGTTACATCTCACTTAGCCACCGGAAAAATCAGTAATGCAAGTATAGCCGCAGAAGCCTTAGTTAATCGTATTCCTAACTTAGGCTCTCTCACATTAAGAGCATTAGTGAGAGAGTCGCAGGGGCGAGATGCGGAGGTTTTGCAGGATTACCGGCAAGCAATGGCTGCGGAGGAACCGGGAGAGATTGCTGGATCGGCGCGAGTTCGATCGCTCTTGGGTCGATTTTACGCCCGTCGCGGGCAGTTTGTGCAGGCGAAAGCGCTATTTTTGGAAGCGTTGCGGTTGGTTCCGCGATACCCGCTAGCGCTGATTTATTTGGGGGATTTGGAGACGCGCCAGGGAAATTATCGGGAAGCAGAGGCTAATTACAGCAAGGTTTCTGCCTATTCTGGCGGGGCTGCGACGGTGTTCGATCGCCTGGTGGATCGCGGTATGGCGAGGGTGAAGGAGTTGCAGGGAGATGCGAGATCCTCGGCGAAATTGCGCGACAAAGCAGAAGCTGGGCTGCGACAGGAACAGGTTTCTGGCGGTTTCGGGCACCGGCGCGATTTGGCGAGTTTGTTGCTGGAAAAAGGGCGATCGCAGGATGTCGCCGAAGCGCTGTTGTTAATGCAGGAAGAGGTGAAAATCCGCAGGGATGCTGTAACGCTGGATATCTACGCTTGGGCGCTTTCGAGTGCTGGGGAATGGCAAAAAGCCGATCGGGTGATGGCCGACATTGTGCGATCGGGAATTCGGGATGCAGGGATATTTTATCGGGCTGGTGCGATCGCTAAGACTTTAGGAAAAGATGCAGAATCTCGCGCTTATTTTCAACAGGCAAAGGAAATCGATCCGAGTTTTGATAGTCGATCTCGTCAAGCATTGGGTTTGGGAAGTTATGAATTTTGAAATTAGCCACAAACACATAAAATCGGAACCAACCATGCACAAAAACTGGCAAAGAACGCGAAAATATTTAATTCTTTTTTCGCTCACAATCTTACTATTTTGTACAAACTCAACCCAACCAGTTTACTCGCACTGGTCAGACTTATCAGTAGCCGAAATCATCGTAAACGATTTACAAACCGAAATAACATTAACCTTTCCCACAGGCTTAACAAAATTCGCCGACGACAATGGAGACGGACAGTTACAACTGGCAGAAGTTAGAAATCATCAAACAGAACTAGAAAAGTTTTTGGGTCAAAAAATTAGCATCACCAACAGTAGCAAAATTCCCGGATCGGTTACAGTCAAACCCCTAGAAATAGCAGCTAAAACTGCCAGCTTAATCCAGCAGCCCAATACCCATAGCACCTTAATCTTAAACTACACCTGGCCAGAATCTAACGTAACTTCAAAAAACAACAAATTGCGGATTAAATACAATTTGTTTTTGCCCGGAGTTCCGACAGCTAGCTGTCAAGCTACAATTGTCGAAGCTGGTGCTGTCAAAAGCATTGTATTTACGCCACAAAACCGAGAATTTTTGTTAGCTGGAAAAGAATCAATCTGGGAGTCAGGTTGGAGTTTGGTGCTAGCAGTAGTCGGAGCATTTACTTGGGGATGCGTGCACGCGATGTCCCCCGGACATGGGAAAACAATAGTCGGCGCTTATTTAGTCGGTTCGCGGGCTACTCCAGTACACGCTGTATTTTTAGCAGCAACAACCACAATTACTCACACTGCTGGCGTGTTTTCTGTCGGCGCAATTACATTATTTGCTTCTAACTTAATCGAGCCAGAAAAACTCGATTCTTGGCTCAGTTTAATCTCAGGCTTATTAGTAGCAATCATCGGCATCAAATTACTTTCAGAAAGAATCAAAACCAGGTTCGTAGTGAGGACTTTAGTCCGCACCAAGATCGACTTAAATCACCTCATCGAAAAAACCAGGTTCGTAGTGAGGACTTTAGTCCACAAAAACCCAAGGACTAAAGTCCTTACTACGAACCTTGAGGAACCAGTAAATCTTTTGAGTAGGGGAACTTGGGAAAGAGAATTTAAACCTGTCAAACCACCTATATCTCAGCACTACCACCATCATGGAGACGGCCGTCTTCATTCACATTTGCCACCCGGATCGGACGGTTCTCCGATTACTTGGAAAAGCTTGTTAGTGTTGGGCATTTCCGGGGGATTGTTGCCTTGTCCTTCCGCATTGGTGATGCTGTTGAGCGCGTCGGCTTTGGGAAATGTTGGTTTGGGGATGACGCTGGTGGTGGCCTTTAGTTTGGGATTGGCTTTGGTGCTGAGTGCGATCGGCTTAATCTTAGTTTACGCCAAACAACATTTTAATAAACTACCCAAACAGATTGCAGCAGTCAAATTTATGCCCGCAATTAGCGCGGTGTTGGTAATGTTTTTGGGGTTGGGCATTACTGGAGAGGCTATTTTAAAAATATTGGCGGCGAATCAGTGGGTAATTGGCAATGGATAAGACAATTTAAGATGCTATGGTGCGTCAGTTTTGATGATTTTGTGAATAGAAAATTTTTGTACTGAGGCATCTAATAAAGTAATATAGCCTTTCTCAAAACATGAGGTATGATTGACAGCTTATATAACCACTAAACTATCAACTAAGAGGGCTGAAGCCCAACAACGTACCTCATCTTTCTGAGAACCGCTGTACCAGTTTTTCAAAGTAATGCTACAAAATAAGTGTTTTTGTCTGATCATGTTTGTTTGGTGCGTCGCTATGAGATTGTCGATATTTTTTTATGGATTTTTCTCAAGCGACGCACCCTACGGCTGTTTTACCAGGAATTGCTGGTAACGAGTAGATGTATTCAATTGGCGGGAAATCCCCACCTATTCAACATTAGCTCGCGGTATGTTTATTAATAATTTCGGCTAAATCTGGGATGCCGTTTTCGACGTAAGTCTTAGCGGAGGGGCGGAGTTTGCCATAGGCGCCTTTGACAACTGCTCTGGTGCTGTTTTCGGCTTTTTTGTCACTGATTTGGAGCAATTGATCTGCTACTTGAGCTTTTCTTTCAGTTAGATATGCGACTGGGTTGCCATTGTTTACGGCTTCAGCCCACATTGGATCGAGTGCGATCGAGATTTCGGGCAAAAGTTGATCGACGACTTGGGCGCAATAGTCAGCCCGTATCCCCTTAACGGTAGAGTAGGCAGCTTTCAGAGCAAGGCCGCCCAATCCCGGTGCTGCTGCAACTTGTTTGTCTATCAACTTTACACAGTCATCAACAATAGTGTCTCTCTTGTTTTCATTCAAAAGAATATCGCTAAGTCCCATTTTCACTTTCCTTGATTTAACAGTCTATGTGGTTATCAGCTTTGAGCTTCATCTGGCGATTATATATCAATACGCTTCAGATCTGATAGTCCCGGAAGCAAAACTCTGTACAAAACAGATAGTGCAATTGCTTTCTGGTTGTGCGATCGCAAAAAAAATTAACCCAAGCGCGATCGTAGATCTATTTTGATGCTTTACTCGGGATTACAGATTTTTTTGGGTTTGAAGCTTTTTACTGCACAAATTGATGTTGAGATTTGTTGAGTATTTTATGGCAATTAATATCGGAGTTGCTACTCATTATTCATTTAGGGTTTGTAGCAAGCACTTCCGTTATTGTTAACCGGTCTTAATGAGGACTGAAGTTCTTACTACAAAGCGATCAGTTGTGAAGAGTCAATCGATTTTAGATTTTAGATTTTAGATTTTAGATTTACCCCACGGATAAATTCGGGGGAAGAGAGGATTTTCGATTTTCGATTTGGGATTGATTCCACGGATAAATCACGTGGCGGGTACCACCTGTGAAAATCTTGGTCAAATAGAAAAGATAACAGCTTGAAAAAAAACATTAGACAGGCTCTGCCTTGCGATAAATCCCACTTGCACGTATTATCTGGCACGGATCGTTAGGATTCGACGTTTGACTTGAAGCTCGCAGGTACTGTAACCAGGGGCAGTTTCTGGATTTGTGTCGGACGATCGCTCGATCGCCATACGAAATTTACCGGTAATTTCGCGGAAGTGCCGACTCCGGCAAAGATTTGAACTAATAAGGTTAAGCTCGCTGCTAAAAACAGTTTTTCAAACATGGCATTGTCTCCAATACATATGCCCTAAGGCATAACTTCTTTTACACCTACAACATACAAAACATCGTCTACGGCAGGTGCGATCGTACCAACATACTTAAGTGATAGATATCACGATCGAGGAGAGGGGAGAAGGGGAGAGAGGGGGAGAAGGGGAGAGAGGGAGAGAGGGAGAGGGGGTGAGAGGGAATATTTCCTGGGACTTCTTCTTTCTTCCTTTTTGCTTCTTTCCTCTGACTTCTACCGTTAAATCCTTTAAATCCGTTACATCCGGTACAAAATTCTTTGCCGAACTTCCTTCCAAATCGGGAATTGTCCTTGAGAAAGAAGCCGTTGAGTGTCTCACAAAGGTAGAATTAGCGCGTAGAAGTTATTTGACACAGCGGAGGTACCGACAAGATGCTTGCATACATTCTGGCGTTGGCGGTCGGTCTGGGCAGCTTTAGTATTTACATGGCGGCCTTCTTTTTTCCAGAGGTTCACCGGAAAAGTGATTTTACCTGGAGCGGGGTAGGACTTTTTTATGCGTTAATTTTATGGACTTGTGCGGGGCGAATTACGGGTGCTCTCCTGCTTGGTCAAATGGCGGGTGTGGCTCTGCTAGGCTGGTTTGCGTGGGAAACTCTGACTTTGCGCCGGCAGGTGACGCCGATCGCTCAGCAAACGCCGATTCCTCAGGCGGCGAATTTGGCCGGGGCGATGGGCGGGCCTTTATCCGGTTTGTTTGGTAAGAAACCTGAACCCGCAGCCAAAAAACCGAAGTTTGTTCGATCGCCCAAACCGAAAGCTGATGCTGTTCCAGCACCTGCGAATCAGGGCCAGGCTAAGGTAGAAGCACAACCGGCGACTGGGCCAATCGCTGAGATTATTCCCGAAAGTGCGATCGGCCCTGACTTAAAAACTCCCGACAAGAGCGCACCCGCAATTACACAAATACCCGTGTTTTCGGTTGAAAACGCTCTTCCTGAGACTTCACCAGCCCCAGCAGAATTAGCCAGCAACTTCACTCCTTTGCCCCCACCTCTAGAATTTTCAGAAATTGCGGCCACACCAACGGTAGAGCCAGCAGAGGCTCAGCCAGAAGCCAAAAAGCAGACTGAAGATGATGACGATTTTGACGATTTTGACCAGATGTGGAGGGCGAGAGCTAAAGAGTCCCAGTCTGATGCTACTTCGGCAGCCCCAACGGCGACAGCAACCGCAGCCCCAAAGGCAAACCCAACTCCTGCCAAAACAGCTAAAAAATCAGGCGGTTTCGGAAGTCTGTTTGGCAATCTCAAAAATAGTCTCGGCGGTATGTTGGGACGGGGTGCAGCTAAAAACAAGCCTGATGCAAATACTCCGGTGACAACGCCGAAAGTAGCAGAGGAGTCGATCGCACCTGAATCTCCTGAATCTAAGGTAACGACAATTCCTGCACCGGATATCGACCAGATTCTCGAATCAGAATTAGCCGAGGCTGCCGCCGAAGTGGCATCCGAAACCAGCAACACTACTGCGGAAACCAGCCAAGCAGTGCCGTTTCCCACCGATGTGGAAGCAATGGCCGAGTTGATAGCAACAGAAACTGCGGCGAATTCTGCCAAAATAGGGGAAAGTTCGATTTTAGACGACGGATCGCCGGCACAAACCCAGACAAAGCCGTTGGCTCAAGAAACACCTGCGGATGCGGTTGGTGAACCCAAAGCAGCAGCAGGCGTAACGGAAGCAGAAACCCCTGCTGTATCTCTAGAAATGACTGTGGTGGAAATCGTTTCAGCACCGCCTGTAGAGATAGAAGTACCGGGAGAAGCAGGGTTGAGCGTTCAGGTAGAAACGGTTTCAGTATCAACAATCTCGATCGAATCCACAGAAGAAAAACCCTCTTCTGACGGATCACAACCCGATTTAGCCGCACCTGCCAAACCAGCCACTGAATCCAAGTCGGAGAATGTATCCGGCGAAGATAAGCCGTCATCTTGAGGCAAAAAGCAAAAGGTAGAAACCAGAATTTTTTTAATTCTGTCTTCTACCTTCTTCCGTCTTCCTTTTAGGACTTAGGTGCGGGTGGCGACAAATGTGGTTTTCCCTCAAAACCAATTCGTTGTCACCCCTAGAGCCAATAAAAAAACCATTTATTTGGTCAAATTTTGTAATCCCATAAATCATGATTTTTACATTCTTCTTTCTGCCTTCTTTCTTCTACATTCTTCCTTCTTCCTTCTTCCTTCTTTATTATATATTCTTCTTCCCTCTTCCCTCTTCCTTCTTCCCTCTTCCCTCTTCCTTCTTTCTTCTTCCTTCTTCCCTCTGCCTTCTTTCTTCTTCCTTCTTCCTTCTTCCTTCTTCCTTCTTCCTTCTTTAATATTATGAAAGCAATTATGGTCGTGGGAACAACATCTCACGCAGGAAAATCTTTACTGGTTGCAGCATTGTGTCGAATCTTTTCTCGGCGAGGCTGGCGGGTAACTCCGTTTAAAGGTCAAAATATGGCACTGAATTCCTATGTCACAGCCGCCGGCGGAGAGATTGGCTACGCTCAAGCAGTGCAAGCTTGGGCTGCGGGCATCGCACCTTGGGTAGAAATGAATCCGATTTTGCTCAAGCCGCAAGGAGATATGACTTCTCAATTGATTGTCAAGGGCCGGGCGATCGCAAATGTGCGAGCATCTCAATATTATGAACAGTATTTTGATATCGGCTGGCAAGCTATTCGGGAATCTTTAGAATTTCTCAAGCAAGAATTTGACATGATTGTGTGCGAAGGAGCCGGAAGCCCCGCAGAAATCAATCTCAAACACCGCGATTTAACAAATATGCGGGTAGCAAAACATCTGAATGCTCGGACTTTGCTAGTAGTTGATATCGATCGCGGTGGCGCATTTGCTCACATCATCGGTACTTTGGAATTGCTCGATCCTGACGAGCGCGCTTTAATTAAAGGATTCATTATTAATAAGTTCCGAGGCCAAAAATCGATCTTAGATCCGGGCTTGACTTGGCTGGAAGAAAGGACTGGAATCCCGGTAGTTGGGGTAATTCCTTGGATAGATGAAGTGTTTCCCTCGGAAGATTCCCTCGATTTACTCGATCGGCGTTCTCCCAATTCTCAAACCGACTTGAATATTTCCGTCATCCGCCTGCCCCGAATTTCCAATTTTACCGACTTTGACCCCCTGGAGTCGGAAACTACCGTCACAGTCAAATATGTCAGCCCCAAAGACCCGTTAGGCCATCCAGACGCCGTGATTTTACCAGGCTCTAAAACTACAATTTCAGATTTGCAGGTGCTGCGCCAAACAGGCATGGCAGAAGCGATTAAAAATTACTTAGTAGCTGGCGGTACAGTCATGGGAGTTTGTGGTGGCTTTCAGATGCTGGGAGAAAGTATCAGCGATAGAGAAGGCCTTGAGGGAGAAAAGGGAGAGTTCAAAGGATTGGGGTTATTGCCTTTGAAAACTGCGATCGCACCAAACAAAATTGCCCGCCAGCGGATCGTAACATCTAACTATCCTCAACCGGGTTTACCCGTTTCCGGTTACGAAATTCATCAAGGCAGAACCCAAATGATCGAGTCAGATTTGACTCAACCGTTATTTGACGATCCTAGTTTAGGCATTGTCAACGCTTCTCAATCAGTTTGGGGCACCTACCTGCACGGCATCTTTGACAACGGAGCTTGGCGGCGGGCTTGGTTAAATTACTTGCGCCAACAGCGGGGACTCCGCGCATTGCCCACAGGTATTCCGAATTACCGAGAACATCGAGAAACTCTGTTAGAAACTCTAGCAGATACAGTGGAAAAGCATTTAGATATCAAGCATATTTTAGGTTAGTTGACAGTTGACAATTGACAGTTGACAGTTGACAGTTGTTTGTTAGAGCGGAGGTTATAATTTGAATGACATTTTTTTTAACCAGAAAGTCGTAGGGTGCGTATCCATAAAAAAGCTTGATAATTCCCATCAAAAGTCGTAGGGTGCGTCGCCATGAAAAAACCTAACTAAGTACCAAAAATCTCACAGCGACGCACCTGTGCTTGATAATTAGTATCAATAAACCTCAAACTTTTTCGGAGCGAAACTTGGTAAAAATGGTATTATATCAAAAGGAAAAATTGCATGACAAAGATTGTTTTTTTGCCAGATAATGTGACAGTGGAAGCTGAAGCGGGAGAGCTTTTGCTAGATGTAGCCAAACGTGCAGGGGTTTCTATTCCTACTGGTTGTATGATGGGTTCTTGTCACGCTTGCGAAGTAGAAATTGATGACGGGGAGGCGATTTGTGCTTGTATTTCCGGCATACCTTCGGGGAAAAAGCAAGTTACAATTAATCTGTATGTCGATCCGACTTGGTAATCGATATATTTTTTAATTGCATCTTTTTATGAGCGATCGACAATTTAAGCCCTGTCCCATCTGTTCCATCCCATCGCCATATTGGGATCGATATCCCCGTCTAGTATGTTCGACTTGCTGTAGCAAAGCCTGTGACAGTCAAGGGCGCAAGGTACAATTTTTTAACGACTTCAATGGCGGTTTTGAGGCGATTGTAGCGGATACTAAAGAAGAGTATCCCAGCCACCTTTGCTATATTGAAGGGGTCAAGTGTTGGGCCGAGGAAGGGAAATTTGGCGGTATTGCGATCGAGGTTTGTGACTAATACACTTTATTTCTTTTGCCATTCTTGCTGTTTTTTTCGAGCAGATTGCAGCCATTTTTGAGATTCTGGATAAACAGTTGTCCCAGGTTTGACAGATTCTAATTGATTGATAATCTGTTGCAATTGTCCGAGGGAGTTACTGGGATTTTGACTGGGAGAATTTACATTATTTTGCAAGTTGGCAAACAAGCTTTTAGCTTCTTGCAAAGCTTTTTCAGAATCTCTTTCTGCTTGGAGTCTAATCTGGGAAATTCCTAAATTTTTCTGGTATTGGGCGAGTTTGGTTTGAGCGTCGAGATAGCCCGGATTATCCACAGGAACCATTTTCAGTCGGTTAATTCCTTCTTCCCACAATCCTGCTATTTGTTCCCACTGGGCGGCTGGATGCGGCGGTTTTTGCGAGGCGACGGCGGCGGAAAGAGCAAATTCTTTGGCTGCTTCAATTAAGTTGTCGGCGTGTACCGAACCTGTGGCGATTCCTCCCATTGCTTGAAAATCTCTTTCTGCTGCTTGGAGTTTTTTCTTAGCAGTTTCTCCGGCGAGGGTTTCGGCGGGAATTTGATTGAGTCGATCGATCGCACTTTGCCAATTTCCAGTCGCTTTTTGCCTGTCGGCGGCAGTTTTCGCTTGCTGGTACTGCTGTTTCGCGGCGTCGAGAGTTTGTTCGACTTGATTTAACTCAGTAAAAGCATTTTTTTGCTGAAAAATTTGAGCATCCATCCGCCCGATATTTTTGCGGGCTGCTTGAAATTCATCGACTGAAAAGCGCCAAGTGCAGCCGGAAAAAGAGCAATAAGTTTTTGGATAGTAGCCGAGGAACCACACCGGCAAAGCATCGAGGTGTTTTTGAGCTTGTTTTACTTTCGTGTCGCCATATTCAAAATCTGCCGCAGCCGTAGCTTTGTTAACCAGTTGATCGGATTGTTCCACGAGGGCGATCGCCTGTCGGTAATTGTAATCCATAGCTGGTAAAAGTATAGTCATCTATTACATGACATGGGAGGCTTCAAGTCCCTCCCCTTTCGCTTTCACTTCGAGCGGATTAACCCGCCTCGGCTGA
>NZ_JAEQCF010000084.1:35693-39484 GCF_020738625.1 Microcoleus sp. PH2017_09_SFU_O_A | reverse complement strand
ACAAGGGTATGGCTTTTCTAATTTTGATAATTTTAGAAATCGCGTATTAGCTTGTTTCTTGCATTAGATAAAATTATCACCATAAGTTCTGGAGAGCCGCTCAAATTGGTAACTGCTTACAAGAACTTTTTTGAGTCGAGAGCTAAATACCCTAGATTCAAAGCCAAGAAAAATAGGCAATCAATCCAGTATCCGCAGTCAGTCAAAATTGTTGATGGTTTCCTCAAGTTTCCTGGTCGTGTCGGCATTGTTAAAGTCAAGTTACATCGACCGATTGAAGGAATTATCAAAACTGTAACAGTCAGCATGACCCCTTCAGGAAAATACTATGCCTCTGTGCTGACAGAACTCGAAGGAGACAAATTAGTTGCTCACACCGATGGAAAAGTTGCAGGAATTGACTTGGGATTGAAAGATTTTGCTGTTGTCAATGATGGTATCAAGACATCCAAATACCCGAATCCTAAGCATTTAGCAAAACATGAACGCAACCTGAAAAGAAAACAGCAAAAACTAGCCAGAAAGGAGAAAGGAAGCAGGTCGAGAGATCGAGCCAGGAAACTGGTTGCTAGGGTTCACGAACGAATCAGCAATGTCCGTCAAGACTACTTGCATAAGCTATCCAGAAAGCTTGTTGACGACAACCAAGTCATCGTAGTCGAAAACCTTCACGTTAAGGGCATGGTTCGCAACCACAAACTAGCTAAAGCAATTTCTGATGTAGGTTGGGGGATGTTTGTCAATTTCTTGCAGTACAAACTAGACCGTGAAGGTAAAGTGTTGGTAGAGATTGACCGATGGTTTCCTAGCTCGAAACTCTGTTCAAATTGCCACTATCAGGTGAATGAAATGCCATTAGACGTTAGGACATGGACTTGTCCTAGTTGCGGTACTCATCACGATAGGGACGGAAACGCCTCAATAAATATCAGAGCAGAAGGAATCAGAATGCTATCGGTCTTGGGAACCAGGACTGCTGCTGATGGAGGGGATGTGAGTCCGAAGCTGGGACGTAAGTCTAAGCTGACGCAATCCCCAATGAAGTCAGAAGCCCACGCTGTACCGAAGGTCAGCGTTGGGTAGTTCACAGCTATTTGTTTGGGCGTGTGGGGTCGATCGCCATTTTAATCGCCTTTCAATCCTGATACCGTAAAGTTTGGCTCAACAATCGATCGTCGCCCGTTCGCAAAAATTAGCATCAAACTTACTAAACTTAGGTTAGATATCAGAGCAAAATCTCATGGAAACTTTTGAGGCGGACGCTAAACCGATCGCCAACTTAGCTAATCGACAGCAGCAAGGTACAAAACAACTGGACAATAGCACAATTCAAGAGTTCGATCGAGCCATGATGCGCCGCTGCATAGAATTGGCCCGCCGCGCCCTCGGCAAAACCGCACCCAACCCCCTCGTCGGTTCCGTAGTTGTCCGAGACGGTAAGATTGTCGGCGAAGGGTTCCATCCCGGTGCCGGCCAACCTCACGCCGAAGTGTTTGCACTCCGGGAAGCGGGGGAACTTGCCGCCGGAGCGACTGTTTACGTGAACCTGGAACCCTGCAACCACTACGGTCGGACTCCTCCCTGTTCCGAAGCTTTAGTTAAGGCTAAGGTGGCAAAAGTAGTGGCTGGAATGGTCGATCCAAATCCATTGGTAGCTGGCACTGGGCTGGCTCGATTGCGGGATGCTGGCATTGAAGTGGTGGCGGGAGTGGAAGGGGAAGCTTGTCAGAAACTCAACGAGGCTTTCGTACACCGGATTTTGTACCGCCAGCCTTTCGGAATTTTGAAATATGCGATGACTTTAGACGGTAAAATTGCTACTACTACCGGTCACAGCGCTTGGGTGACAGGCGAGGAAGCTCGGAGCGAGGTACATCGGGTGCGTGCCGGCTGCGATGCGGTGATTGTTGGGGGAAATACGGTGCGTCTAGATAATCCGAAACTAACAAGCCACCAGCCTGACAGAAACAATCCCTTGCGGGTGGTGATGAGCCGCTCTCTGGATTTGCCGAAGTCGGCTTGGTTGTGGGAAACCTCCTCGGCGGCTACTTTGGTACTGACTGAGCCTGGGGTTAAGCCGGAATTTCAGGAATTTTTGATTGCCAAAGGGGTGGAAGTTGTGGAGTTGTCACCGCTGACACCGACTAATGTGATGACTTATTTGTACGATCGATCTTTTATGTCTGTACTGTGGGAGTGCGGTGGCACTTTGGCGGCTTCGGCAATTGCTGAAGGTGCAGTGCAGAAAATTATGGCTTTTATTGCTCCTAAAATTGTCGGCGGCCAAGGTGCTCCAACTCCTGTGGGAGATTTGGGCTTTTCAGCAATGACTGATGCTTTGACTTTAGAGCGGGTTTCTTGGCACGCGGTGGGTGCAGATTGTGTGGTGGAAGGCTATTTTAAAATTAAAGATTGAAAGTTAAAAGCGAGTCTTTTTAGTTTTAATTTTTAACTTTATAACTCCTTTTATGACTGAAATTCTGGTTTGGAGTTTGATGGTTGGTAGTCTCGGCTTGGAGGCTGGGATTCTGGGTGTCTTGGTGAGCCGCGAGCAATTGGCTGCGGGGCAAAAATGTGATGAGGAGGAGGAAGTTTTGACTCGGTACGAATCTCAAGAAGATAATTTGACTGCGCCTGAAAATGCGATCGCAAATGGCAATCCAAAATCCGATCGCAATCCTGATGATTTGACAGTTTGGGAGTACAAGATTGTCCGGGCTAGCAGCGATTTATTTCGCAATCCGGCGATTTTTCACAAGCTGTGTCGGGAAGAGGCGGAAGTTGGCTGGGTTTTGCTCGAAAAGCTCGATGACAGGCGGGTGCGGTTCAAACGTCCGATCGCGCTGAGGGATGCCCCGAGGTCTAATTTACCAACGTTTGACCCTTACCGCAGTCATTACGGCCCGATGTCCAATGCGATGACATGGGCAGTGGCGATCGTGTTTTTGAGTGCGATCGTCCTTCCTGCTGTTTTGGGCTATGCTTTGGTGTCGGCTACTCTCAGCAGAAGTCGTTCTAATTGGCCTCCGACACCGATTCAATCCATGCCTTCTCCCGGCGGCCCAACAACTAACAATTGAAACTTTGGGGAATTGAGAATTGGTAATTGGTAATTGGTAATTGGGAAGCTTGTTTTATAGCAAGTCTAAATCATTTGTGAACCAGATTTGTTCAACGAACCGCGAAGGCGCGAAGTTCGCGTTCGGCGAAGCCGTTCCCGAAGGGTAGGAAGATAAGAAAAGAGTGTGTGTTCGCTTGATGGATTTAGGATTGCTATAGGGTGCATCTGGTTTTGGCAAGGGCGAAGCATTTCGGCACATAATTTATCAGTGAGAATCAGAGATTTACTGCCGAAATGCTTCGCCCCTACGAGTATATTTTCAAAAATGAGATGCACCCGGCTAAGGTACGTAGTTGCGCTTCAGCGCTCTTTCCGGCGTTGCTGATTTGATGTAGGAAAATTATTTCCTATGATACTGAAACCTCTGTAAAGACGTAACAATGCTACGTCTCTACATTTCAATTCATACTTAAATTCAGCAATGCGCTCTTTCCTAATATTATAAAGAGCGCTAAAGCGCAACTACGTACCTAATACGTTAATTTGATTTTAATACCAATTTTCAACGAAATAACAGTATTCTTGTACCCCCCCTGATTCATGGGGGGGCTAGGGGGGTTGAAGAGTGTTCCACAATTTTAGATAATTGGTATAAGTTTGGGGCGGTATTGCTGACGGAGCGGATAGCAATCTCAAAAGGTACGTAGTTGCGATCTTGGCGCTCTTTCCT
>NZ_JAEQCF010000084.1:22536-35658 GCF_020738625.1 Microcoleus sp. PH2017_09_SFU_O_A | reverse complement strand
ATCTCAAAAGGTACGTAGTTGCGATCTTGGCGCTCTTTCCTAATATTATAAAGAGCGCTAAAGCGCAACTACGTACCTAATACGTTAATTTGATTTTAAGTTTGGGGCGGTATTACTGAGGGAGCAGATAGCAATCTCAGATTGTAATCTGTATCGCCTTGAAATTGAGAAACGCGGACAAAATAAGTCCCCGCAGGCAAAGCCCCATTGCTTACAACTCTTTCTGAAGCCGTACCTAAATTGTTAGATGAAGCAATAATATCGTCTAATCCAACTACGCCGTTACCATTGAGATCCTGAATTAATTCTACATCCACATCTGCACTCAAACCATCAACAGTTGCACTGAAAAGACTGGGAGTATTGAGGATGAAACTGTAAATATCGGCTGGTTTGGTAGCACTCAAAAAATCGTTGTCAGTTAGACTGTCTGTGAGAACACCTAGGTTTTGGGCTGCGCTCAAATCGTCGGCGGGAACGGGGAGAGCGCTCAACAATCCTTCTTGTTGACCGAATTGAATGTAATGGTCGATCGCACTTTTAACTGCGCCACTGCTGACTGCTGATCCTATTACCGGATATCTTTCTAGATAAAAGCTGGGATCGAAAAAAATGCTGGCTTTGCGGTTTTCAAATTGACCGACTTTCAAGTAGTGTTCAAAGGCGCTAAATTGATTGGTTTGGACTGCTGTTTGCACATCCGGGTTGCTTGTCAGATAAAAACCCACATCGAAGAAAGGGTTGGGGTTCCGCCGTTCAAATTGACCGAATTTAATAAAGTGCTGGGCGCCGGAAAATTTGTTTTTTTCGGCTGACACTGCGACATCTGAATTGGTGTCTAAATAATAGCTGGCGTCGAACAGGGCATTAGGGTCACGATTTTCAAATTGGCCAATTTTTTGGTAGTGATCGAAGGGGGTCGATACTGTGCCTCTGGCGACTGCTACGGCGACATCTGGGTTGTTTTCGAGATAAAATTTGCTGTCGAACAGTGTTCTGAGGGTTAGCATTATTAAAAAATCTCTCTGTACTTTAATCTGGAAAGTGCATAATCAAATTCGATCGAGAATTCAGTTTACATCATTTTTTTTGTGAGGGCGTCTCAATTATGGCTAAATCTGCACTGATGGCAATGCTGCGCCGCGCTGCGAGTATTGCCCAAAAGTCAAGGGAAACAGGCATTCCGGCTGATGAATTACTGGGGATGCTGGACGATCGCACTCCCAATTTTCCCATATCTCGGCGGCACTTGCTGCATGGGGGTTTAGCGGCGGCGGGAGCCGTTGCTGCTGCGACTTTTACCCGGGAGGGAGAGGGGGCTTTTGCTCAAGCGCGCGGTCGATCGCCCATTTTGGTTGTGGGTGCGGGGATTGCTGGTTTGACGGCGGGCTATCGCTTGCGTCAGGGGGGCGTGCGTGCCGATATTATCGAAGCAAGCAACCGCGTGGGGGGACGGATTCGCACGGCTCCTAGGGTGGCTGGAACAGCGATTTCGGCCGAGCTGGGAGGAGAATTTATTGATAGCGGCCACACTACTTTGATCTCGCTGGCGACGGAATTGGGTTTGCGGGCGATCGACTTAGTTAACGTACAGCGGGGATTGGTAAAGGATACTTTTTTCTTGGAAGGGCGACGATTTTCTCTAGCGCAATTAATCTCTGATTTTGGGCCCCTTGCTAGTAAAATTAGTGCAGATTTGGGTGCGATCGGAGATAACATTAGCTATCAAGATTTTACAGAACCAGCGGAAAGATTGGACAATCTTTCGATCGCTGAATATGTAAACCAAGCTGATACTAGCACGATTGTCCGGCAGTTGCTCCGCATTGCTTACACGATAGAATACGGTCGAGATCCCGAGGAACAGTCGGCGTTAAATCTGCTGTTTTTAATCGGTTCTGAATCTGGCAGTTTTGAATTGTACGGCGACAGCGATCAGCGTTATCAAATAGACGGCGGTAACAGTCAAATTGTCAACCGTTTAGCCGATCGATTGTCTGGTTCGATCGAGACGGGGACAATTTTGGAAGCGATTACTTTTTTGCCGGATGGCCGCTATCGGGTGAATTTGCGATCGGGTGAAAGCGCCTTTGAGCGTATTTATGAACGGGTTTTGCTAACTTTGCCGTTTAGCACTCTCCGAGACGTTAAAATTAACGTGCCTTTGCCGCAACCGAAGCGTAGGGCGATCGAGCAATTGGGTTACGGTACTAATTCTAAGCTGATTACTGGCTACCGCAGTCGCATTTGGCGAGAAACTTATCGATCGACTGCTTCTGTTTATACCGATTTAGGATTCCAGAATACCTGGGAAGCTACGGCTTTTGCTCCCACTGCTAACGGTTTGATCACTAATTTTACAGGAGGAAAGCAAGGTTTGTCGATCGGTAGCGGAACTCCTGAAGACCAAGCACAAAAATTCTTGGGACAATTTGAAAGAGTTTTTCCCGGAGTGAGAAATTTGCGATCGGGAAAAGCAGTGCGAGTTTATTGGCCGGGAGAACGCTTTTCTAAAGGTTCTTATTCCTGCTATTTAGTCGGACAGTGGACGCAAATGCACCGCGTCGAAGGCGAACGATTTGGCAATTTATATTTTGCCGGAGAACACACTTCGCTAGAAAATCAAGGTTACATGGAAGGCGGTTGCGAAACTGGACAAAGGGCGGCTGTAGAAATTTTGCAAGACTTGGGTTTAAGAGCTCCTGTTGATGCTGTGAATGCTCGAACTGCTAGCAGTTTGAACAATCGTCGTCCCAGCCGAAAAGTTCCGGGAGCCCGGAATCTTGGGAATAGGAATCCGAGTATTAAATAATAGGAGTAATTGCGGACACGGCATTGCCGTGTCCCTACAAATATCGCGTAGAATTCATCAAATAATCTCGTCCGGGTTGATTCCCCGATCGCGCAAATACTCAGCCAGTCGATCGGCTCGTTCCCGTTCGCGATCGGCTCGCTGGCGTTCTACTGCTAACTGTTCTACGCCCCACAACAGCAGATTTCCTGATTCATCCCACCAGCGCAACCAATAGCCTGTACGCTGTTCTTTCTCCCCTCTCCACGTTCCTAAATACAAACCAAAATCTGCCATCCAGTGACGACCTTCCTCATCGGGAAATTCTAGTACATAGTTGCCATTTTGCAAGCGATATACTTCCAGCAATCCAGTTTCTGGGTCAAAAATGATGTAAGTTGGGACTTGCAGAATTTGTTCGTAAAAAAACCACTTTCCCGGAGGAAAAGTACGTTTAGTAGAATATTCCCCGCCGTCTGTTTCCGACAAAAATTCCATCACAATGGTCGGGATTTCTCCTTCCAAGTTTGGGGTGTAACTTTTGCGGTCAATTCTCGACTCTGCGGGCAATACCGAAGGTACGTAAACCCAATCTGGTGCTTTGATAACTAACTCGCCGTTGACAGTAGCGCAAATCCCAAAATTGCTGGCAATCAACATTAGTGGGCCGATTAATCCTCTCAGTTCTAAGATTTCTCGCAGTGCTCCAGCAATTAGCGGTTGACCTGTATTCTCCACTGGTTTTTCTTCTAATTGGAAATCGTCTGGCAACTTCTCCCAAGTTACGGTCAGGGCGATCGCTTTTTGTTTGGGGTTATCTTGAGTAACGACCATGACTTTATTTTCAAAAGTTTGATGTCTTATCATAGCACAATGTAAATTTTAGCGAAATTATCTGGTACAATTAATTTCATTAAATCCCAAACAAATATGAAAATATTAGATTTAACCGTAGCTTTATCAAGTTTGCTAATCTCGCCGATATCGGCTCGCCCTTTGATTGCAGACTCTACAAATACCCTTGCTCAAAACTCACTAATTAATGAACCATTTTGCTACCTAAAAACCACCGAAGGCAAAATAGTAGACTTAGGCAAGTTGTGCGAAAAACAGCCATCGGGAAGTTCCCCAACTTGCATTACCGGTGCTAACATTGCGGCGAAAGTGTCAATTGCGACGGCAAATTATGACGGCAGCTTTTTCAGCGGAAAAGTGTTGAATCAAGGCTGCAAAATTATCAAAAATGTCAAAGTCAACTATGAAGTTTTGGACGAGTCAGGCAATTTAATAGACAACGGATTTATCGATACTCAACCCGTTAGTCTTGCACCCGGAGAATCGGCCGCCTTTCGGGGTGCAGTTGTGGCGGGGGCTAAAGTACGGGCTACTCATGCTGAGGGTCAAGAATGATTGCGAAGATTTGCCCGATCGCTGATATCATATTCTGGCTCAGATATCTCTAAAAACAGAACTTGCGAGGGCAAAATATCTTGAAAGCTCGATCGACATACTGGCAAATCTTACCCTACCTCCGTCCCCAAAAACAAACCATCGGTAAAGCATTAGCTTGTACCGTAGTCTTTACCATATTTTGGCCAATAATCGCGTGGCTGGTTGGTGAAACCGCCAAATTTATAGGTAAAGGAGATTTAAAAGGGTTTGCTCAAATTGCTGCACTCAGCGCCATCATATTTCTAATTCGTGGTATCGCCCAGTACGGTCAAGATACGCTGATGGCAAAAGCAGCTTTGACTATTGCTTTAGAAATCCGCAAAAAAGTTTATGCACACCTCCAAAACCTCAATCTCGGCTACTTTGAAACTGCCAAAACCGGAGATTTATCCTACCGCCTCACAGAAGATATTGACCGCATTGGCGAAGTCGTAAATAAATTTTTTCATCAATTTATCCCTTGTGTTTTGCAGCTAATTGCAGTCATGGGATATATGATTTATCTTAACTGGCAATTAACTTTGGGTGCATTAATCATTGCACCGTTAATGGCTATATTAATTGGCTGGTTTGGCGAGAAACTGCTCAGTTACTCGCGAGAAAGTCAAAATCGGATTTCTGATTTATCCGCTTTGCTAACAGAAGTATTCAGCGGCATTCGTTTAATCAAAGCATTTGTGGCGGAAGACTACGAAATTGCCCGCTTTGCAGAAGAAGCCGAACAAAACCGCCGCGCTAAGTATTTGTCAGAACGCATAAAAGCACTCCAGTTCGTCGTAGTTGGCTTTCTGGAAGCGATGAGCGTGATTTTGCTGTTTTTCCTCGGTGGTTGGCAAATTGCTCAAGGAAATCTCACTGGTACGCAATTTATCAGTTATATCGCCGGAGTAGCGCTGTTAATCGATCCGATCGCAATTACCACTGCAAATTACGGCGATTTTAAGCAGGGAGAGGCTTCTAGCGATCGCATTTTTGAACTTTTAGCCATTCAATCAACAGTCGTCGAAAAGCCTGGTGCGATCGAACTTCCCCACGTTACCGGAAAAGTCGAATACCGCAACATTAACTTTGCCTACCCCCCTCAACCCCCCCTTGATAAGGGGGGGCTAGGGGGGGTTCCGATTTTACAAAGTATGAGTTTACTCGCACTTCCCGGAGAAGCGATTGCGCTTGTCGGCGCATCCGGTGCGGGGAAAACTACGTTAGTAAACTTGTTACCCAGATTTTACGATCCGCAAGCCGGACAAATTTTAATTGATGGGATTGATGTTCAAGATGTGACATTAAATACGCTGCGCCGACAAATCGGAATTGTACCGCAAGAAACTATTTTATTTTCGGGTACAATTGCTCAAAATATTGCTTTCGGTCAATCTTATTATGAACTGAAAGATGTACAGAAAGCTGCGGAAATTGCTAACGCCCATCAATTCATTACTGAGTTTCCCGACGGCTATCAAACTTGGGTAGGAGAAAGGGGTGTAAATTTATCGGGCGGACAAAAACAAAGAATTGCGATCGCCCGTGCAGTCTTGCTAAATCCGCGAATTCTGATCCTCGATGAAGCGACATCGGCGCTAGATTCGGAGTCGGAAGCTTTGGTGCAGGAGGCCTTGGAAAGATTGATGCGCGATCGGACTGTGTTTATTATCGCCCACCGTTTGGCGACTGTGCGGAAAGCCGATCGCATATTAGTTCTCGAAAAAGGTAGAGTGATGGAATCTGGGACGCATGAGGAATTATTGCAAAAGGGCGATCGATATGCTCGTTATTACGCCCAGCAATTTAGTCAGTAGGCTACCTTAGAAACCGGGTTTTTGGCCGAATCTGCTGGTCTCAACGAAGTATTATCGAAAAAACCCGGTTTCTGACTACTCGCGCGTAAATTTGGGGGTGCGATCGCACCGCCGACCACCGGCTAAATAGGCGTTATTTTTCCCAACCTACTTCCGTTATTTTTAGAGTCATAACAGCTAAAAACCTTGCAAATTCGTAAAACACCCCTCAAATAAGTGGCTCAATGCCTAAATTAACTTCCGCTATTTTCCGAAACAGATTCCCTTATTTTGAAGCAAGCAGCAATCCACTCCTCAGCTAGCGCGTAACTGCGGACTCTTGCCCCAGAACCCGCCCAAACCGGATGGATCAAACTACCTTCAGTCCACTCTTGCAGCCATTCGCGGGCCGTCTTGTCTGAAACCCCAAACCAGGATGCAACATCTGAAACGTCGATCGCAAAAGGATTTTCCACTCCATCCAAAACCCTTGCCAAAAGTCGGGTGAGGAGCTGTTGAGAGCGACGCGACAGTTCTTCCCAGGGTGGTGCATCAGGAGCAGCGCCTTCATAGAGAGATTTGGCTTTGAGTTGCAGTTCATCCGCTGCACGAGCCATCGTTTCCAGGAAGTAAAGCAGCCAGGGCGTGTGGTCTGGGTCGTGGCGACCTTCGTAGAAGTTCACCGGCAGCCCCATTTGCAAAGAACGGTAATAGCGATCGCGATCGGCATTAAAATACTCATCAAACGAGAAAAAACCGCGCATTCGGTAGCCGGAACGCCACAGTTCAGCAGTAGCCAACAGCCGCCCCGTGCGACCGTTCCCGTCGTTAAATGGGTGGATGCTGAGGAAGCGGTGCGTGAGGATAGCAGCACGCATAGGGGCTGACAATTCTGCTGCCGCTGTTGAAGATAGCCAACCGACTAATTCCCGCATCAGGGCGGGTACGTCCCCCGGTTCAGGCGGCCCGTAATCTATCGCCCGCGTGACTGTATCCACCACGGGGCATTCTGTAATGCGATACTCGCTTTTGCTACCCCGCCGCCCGCGACCGCGCACGATGACTATTCGGTGTAGTTCTTTGATAAATGCTTCTGTAATGGGAGTTTGGGCTTCTGCGAATTCTTCAACGCGGTCAAGGGCGCGCCAGTAATTGCGGACTTCCTGTTCGGCATCACTTCCTGTGCGCGAACTCCTTGCTATCGCCCGTCGCACCGCCGCTTCATCCAAGGGATTACCCTCAATTTGTGTCGAGCTGCGTGTACTTCTTTGCAGAGCATCGTGGCGCAGGCGTAGAGTAGTATCAGGTGGCAGCGGTAACACCTCAATGACAGCACGCGCACCCTCGATGACTCCCAAATGCGTAACCAGATTGTGACTGTATGAGAAGCGGGGAATAAAACTCATGGGCTAATAGTTCTGAAGTTCCTGGTCAATTTCTGCAACACTTCTGGATACATGACGGCTGCGGATTTCTGTCAGCAATTCCAACACCTTACGCCGCCCGCCTTGCGGCTTTTCTGGTATAATCACAAACACTTCAACCTCTTCACCCACAGATCCAGGTGGCACTTGAATTTCAAGTTTATTTCCTGCAAGAACTTTGGTGGTAATCCGTATTGCTGACTGCATAATTCCTCCTTGGTGATGATTAATTTTCCACAGCCCCTAAAGCTTTGAGCGTGGCTTTTTCAGCTTCCGTTAAACCCGTAACTCCGGTAATATTCATGTTTTCATAAGGTCTGTCACTTTTCAGTATTTTGAGGCACTCACCCGTCCCAGCATCCCAAATTATAATTGTGCCATCCCGACAGCAAGCAGCAATAATTTTTCCATTTGAACTGAAGGCAACTGAGTTAATTCTACTGGTATGACCTTGCAAAATTTTTAGACATTCACCTGTACGGATATCCCATATTCTTACCGTTCCATCTACACTTCCACTAGCAACTATTTTACCAGAATAACTAAAAGCAACTGAACGTATCCAATCAGTATGCCCCTGCAAAATTTGGAGGCATTCACCACTCTTGACATCCCATAATCTTACTGTTCGATCGATACTTCCACTGGCAAGTATTTCACCGTTCTGACTAAAGGCGATTCCGCGTGCCCAACCCGTATGCGCCTGCAAAATTTGGAGGCATTCACCACTATGGATATCCCACAGCCTCACCGTTCCGTCAAAACCTGCACTGGCAAATATCTCGCCCAAAAAACTGAAAGCAACCGAGTATACAAAATTGTTATGCCCTTGCAAGGTTTTGAGGCATTCGCCAGTAACGATATCCCACAGCCTCACCGTTTGTTTATAACCTGCACTCGCAAGTATTTCACCATTTGGACTGAATGTGATCGACCGTACTTCATTGCCAAATTCTGGCAAAGTATGAAGGCATTCACCACTGCGAATATTCCACAGCCTCAATGTTTCGTCATAACTACCGCTGGCAAGTATTTCACCGTTTGGATGGAAGGCAACTAAGTGTACCCGATCGAGATGCCCCTGCAAGATTTGGAGGCACTCACCAGTGTTGACATCCCACAGCCTGACTTTTTTCTCGTCATCGCCGCTGGCCAGCATTTCACCGTTGGGACTGAAGGCGATCGACATTACTTGATTGCTATACCCTTGCAGTGTATTCAAGCATTCACCGCTGTTGATATCCCACAGATTCAGCGTTTGGTCGTAACTACTGCTAGCAAGTATGTCACCCCCAGGATGGAAGGCAACTGACCCTACTTGATTGCTATGTCCTTGCAAAGTATTCAAGCATTCACCAGTGCGGATATCCCACAGCTTTGCAGTGCGATCGTAACTTCCACTTGCAAGTATTTCGCCATTTGGGCTAAAGGCGATCGACCGTATTTGATCGAAATGTCCCTCCAAAGTTTTGAGACATTCACCGCTACCGATATTCCACAGCTTCACTGTTTTGTCGCCACTGCCACTAGCAAGTATTTCACCAGTAGAATTGAAAACAACTGAAAACACATTTTTAGTATGTCCCTCAAATATTTTTAGACATTCACCACTGTTGATATTCCATACCCTTATTGTTTGGTCACCACTCCCAGTAGCAAGTATCTCACCACCAGGATGGAAAGCCACTGAAAATCCCACTTTAGTATGGTCTTGCAAAATTTTGCAGCATTCGCTAGTACGAATATCCCATAACCTTACCGTGCCATCAAAACTCCCACTGGCGAGTATATTTCCATCAGGATTGAATCTGACAGACATTACTGATTCGGTATGTCCCTGCAAAACTTTTAAACATTCACCAGTTTTGACATCCCATAACTTAATTGTTTTGTCATAACTTCCGCTAGCAAGTATCTTACCATCAGAACTGAAGGCAACTGACTCCACTACGTTGCTATGTCCTTTACAGGTCAATATTTCTCTGCAACTGCTAGCTTCCCACAAGCGAACTATGCCATCAGTATCACCTGTAGCTAACAGTTTGCCATCAGGACTAAACATTACTGACCGAATACTGCTGAAGATTTTAGTAAAAGCAGAATTAGCTAAATTCGCTTCAGCAAAGTTGACGCGGCGCAAGCTAGCATTTGTAAAATCAGCACCTAAAATAACTGCACGAGAAAGGTCTTTTGTTTCTAACGCAGTGCGATCGATTTTCACCAACAGCGTCGCCGCATTCCCTCCCACATAACCCACCTCGCTTTCAGTTTTTCCCCGCGTTTCTTCCATAATTTCTAGTAGGGGCGACTTCTCTAAAGCCCCCCTTCTTAAGGGGGGTTGGGGGGATCTCTTCTGGCTAACATCGTCACTATCCTCTCTCTCTAATAGGAATTCGGGGGTTCTCTCGTGATTGGCATCGTCACGATCCCCCCCGGCCCCCCTTAACAAGGGGGGGGAAATAACCTCCAACATAGGTAACAACAAATCAATCACTGCTTTCGTCAGTGGCGCTTGTCCGAAACTCTGACGAAGTTGCCCTAAATCTTCAGCAACAAATCCCTTGAAAGGCGCGATCAATTCGTTCTGATTTCTCTTCTGCGCCTGAAGCCGACAATAATTAGACCAAGTGTATAATTGAGCCTCAACATCAGGATCTAAACAAGACTGTTCCGGCGCAACTAATTCGGTAAAATCTGCCGCTAAAACTCCCAATTCCGCCGCAAATTTATAAGCGACAAAAAACTCTAACAGCGAACGGTGCGCCGGAGTATAATCGCCGTCGGCATTGCGGATCAGCATTGTTTGACCCATCATGTCGTAGTGCCAGTGGTCTAAGTCTTTTTCCTCTTGGACGATGGAACCAAACAGGCCTCGGATGCGATCGGGAAAACCGCGATAATTCAGACTCATTTGGTCGGTAGACAGCATTTCCCAAGACAGTTCGCACAAAAAGTAAAGCTTATCTGCTAAAGAAGTAAAAGTGCGTTCAGCTTTGATATCTCTCTCTATCTTCCGTCGCACCGCATACAGATATATCCGCGACATATCGACTGGTTTTCCTGCTTCAATATCGGGCAATGCTTCCAAAATTAACTCAGTCATCACCGGGCGGCGCGCTAAATCTAATAAGTGCGGGTTTCCCATCACTTTTTCGACAGTAGTTGCTTCTGTTTGAACTGACAGCGCTTGCCGAATTTGCGCGTCGTTAAATTTCTCTAATTCTAAGACTTCAAATTGGGGAGTTTCGCCTGTTAAAATGGTTGTTGAAGCTTGCAGTTCTGCATTGAACAATGCCCGTCCTTCCTTGCCTTCAGGAAAGTGTTCGGTGCGGCAAGTCAGGATAACTTTCGCACCCGGAACGACGGCTTTTGCTAGTTCCCAGAAGTTGTTGATGGTTTCTTGCCGATCGCACTTAGCGGCCATTTCATCAAAACCATCGAAAATCAACAGAAACTTACCCATCCGATTTAGTTGTTCAAAAGCCGAATAACCCGCCAAAGGTATCTCGTGTTTCCGAAAGAAAAACTCAGAAAATAGCGACTCCACACTAACAGCTTTAGCATAATCTCTCAGGGGAATTACTAACGGCAAACGCGGACGTTCTAAGCCGCGCTTTTGAGCTTCTTTGTAGCGTTGCAGCGCCATCCAAGCATAGTGCATCGCAAACCAAGTTTTCCCGGTTCCAAATTCTCCTAAAACTGAAATATGTTCTTTTACTGGGTCATCCAACCACAAATCAATATAACCTTCAATCCACCCATCTCGATCGCCATAATGACTCACTCCTATTTTGCGGTGAGTATCGGGGTCAATTTCTTCTTTCGTACAAGCTAGCGGCACATATTTCGTATCAATTCCTCGGCTGGTAATTTCAGTTTCTAGCCAATCCAGATAAGCGGTAAAATCGGCATCTTGATCCAGCAATTCATCGAAGGTATAGCAAGCTAGATCGCGATTTTCATCTTTTTCTACCTCATCCCGCGCGGCGCGACTGATGCGGCGGGCGGTGACTAACCAGCCTTCATCGGTGCGCTGCTTTTCCACCGACTCGCGCAAGGCTAAGATGTCCCTGAGTCCGGCTTCTCCGGCGATACCGCGTACTAAAATGCGATCGTACTTTTTGCGTCTCACCGGAACATTGATAATCCATTCAAAATAGTTATCTTCCGAGATTTGATAGGTTTCAAATTGATAATTTAAGGTTTCAAACCAACCGCGCACTTGTTGTGATAAAATAAAAGCTTGAGACTTTTGAATATTCGTTGATGTGGCTGCGGGAAGTGCGGGATAATCTTCGGCTTCCAACCGCGCAAACTCCGTGCGAATTCCTTCGAGAGTGGGAAGGCGTTCGATGCGATCCATTACCATAGATAGGCGTTTTTGCAAAGAGGCGATCGCATTTCCCACCATCACATCGCCGATCGATCGCGTCCGCTTTGCGACTTCCATAAACACGGCCGCAAATGCCATAAACTCCCGTCTGGGGTCAATGCCTAAATCTCGAAGTTCTTGGCCCAAAGCAGACTCATTGAGAAAGTCATCGCCTGCTTGAATTAAAATTGCTGGGCTATCGGACTCGAAGGCTTTACGAAATGCTGATTCAATCTCTTTTTGGCGAAACAGTTCTAAAATCTGCTTGGGTTTGCCAGCGCCGTATTCTACTAAAGTATAAACGTAAACTCCGCTAAAATCGGCTGGCGGTGCATCGGGGTCGAGGTTAAATCTTTTTAATAATTTGATGACTGTTTCGTTGCGCTGAAGCTTGTCTTTGATGGTGCCGAAGGGAATGGCTGTCAGGAGGCTGATAACTAAGTCGAGACTAATTGGGATCATTTAGGCTTTCCTGTTTTTCCGTGGGAGTAACGCTCAAATCTAGAATCGGTAGGCTGTGTCCCTGAAATGCGCTGCGGGCGATCGCACATTGCTCTATTTTTATGTTAACAGGATTTACGCGCTTCAACCAAAGAAACCGGGTTTTTACCGAATCTGTGGGCTGCAACGCGTCTCTTCGTGAAAAACCCGGTTTCTGACCAACCGTTGGCAAGTTATATCCAGTTAATTAACTTAGCATTTTTTTCTCGATTTGACAACTTCAAAACAGAGAAAAAACCGACATATATTGTAGTAAAAAAAGCTTTGATATTAGTTGTCGTTTCATAGTGAAAAAGTTAAAATATAGATAACTTACAAATAAAACTTGCTATCTATGAAAATACAATCTTCCGTCTTAGTCCACCTAGGATTTGGCAAATATGTGCGATCCGATCGAGTAACAGCAGTAATCCCAATTGAAGAAGAACGGGGCCCGGGCCGGCGCACTTTCGTGCACGTAGACGGCGAAGCAGACCCGATCGTTGCTTCGCGCGCCGAAGATACAATTGTTCGCGATTTAGTGCAGGAACCGCGCGAAATAACTCAAGCCCGCCAGCAACAAGAAATCCTCCAAGATTTGCTGGCAGATTTGAACAATGTTAACGTCACCGTGCGCCGCATCAGTCGCGATGAAGGCGGCCTCGATCTCGAACTTTTAGAGCGCCGGATTCGCCAAATCTTAGACGCATAAAAAGAAAAGACCGCCCGCGCGGTCTTAAGGTATGTAGTTGCGCTTCAGCGCTCTTTCATATCTAATTAAAAGAGCGCCCACGCGGTCTTAAGGTATGTAGTTGCGCTTCAGCGCTC
>NZ_JAEQCF010000084.1:0-22509 GCF_020738625.1 Microcoleus sp. PH2017_09_SFU_O_A | reverse complement strand
GCTTCAGCGCTCTTTCATATCTAATTAAAAGAGCGCCCACGCGGTCTTAAGGTATGTAGTTGCGCTTCAGCGCTCTTTCATATCTAATTAAAAGAGCGCTGAAGTGCAACTACGTACCTCCAGAATACTGCTCTTTCATATCTAATTAAGAGAGCGCTTTCATCGCAACTACGTACCTTAAGAGAAGAGAGCGCTGAAGCGCAACTACGTACCTTTGAGCGCCCAAGCGCAACTACGTACCTTTGAGCGCCCAAGCGCAACTACGTACCTTAAGAGTTGCCTAGGTCATGTTTAAGTTAAGGGTTTCATTGTCACTTCAATGTCAGCTAAACCTGTCAGTTTTTCCACGGGTACATCTTCTTCAACTCGCGGTATGAAAATAGTTAAACCTCCGGGAATGCACTCAATTGAAAGCGGAGTCATGCCGACAATTTCTCCATCTACAACCACTTTTTGAGGCGGATCGGCACTGATTTTTACTTTTTTTGCGCGCAAATAACCGATGTCGTCGCGATCGGTAGGATTGCCGCTCAATGCTGTTTGTAAGAGGTGATAAGAAGCTGCGATCGCCCCTGCTTTATTTTGAGGCGCCACCAGCGTCACGTCCAGCAAGCCGTCATCGAAAATAATCCCCGCGGGGCCTTGAGCTAAAATGGAAGTAGGCGGCGCTGCATTCGCCACTGTCACGGCCACCGCAGTAACGGTGATGATTTTATCTTCGGTTTCGATTTCGGCTTCAAATCTTTCTAAATTGTTTAACTGTTTGATTCCCGAGAGAATGTAGGCCAGCATTCCCCAGCGATTCTTCATTTCGCGATCAGCTAATTCGACAGTTTCCGCCTCAAAACCCACTCCAGCTAACAAAACCATCGGCATTTTACCGTTACACATCCCCGCATCCACCACCCGCGTCAACCCTCCCAAAATAGTTTCGCAGGCGGTTTCGATGGTATTCGGAAGATCCAAAGCATTTGCAAAAGCATTCGCAGTTCCCCGCGAAATAATTCCTAAAGGGATATTTGTCCCCACAATGGCGCCCGCAACTGCTGATAATGTGCCGTCACCCCCGGAAGCAATAATTTCCTGAACTCCTCTAGCAACTGCTTCGCGGGCGAGTTGATCTGCATCTAATTCTGGTGTTGTCAGCCGAATGTCTAAGTCAATAAACGGCTCTAACATTTCTTGAATTGTCGCTAAGTCTTGGTCGGGGTCGCTGTTGCCGGCGACGGGATTAAAGATTAGGCAAGCTGAACGTTTCATAGTTGGTAAGGGGTAATTGGGAATGGGGAATTGGGAATGGGTAATTGGTAATTGGTAATATTATTTCCTGTTGAGATACAACAATTAAATTGGTTTGTAGTGAGGACTTTCGTCCTTATTTTCCTGAGGACTAAAGTCCCCACTACAAACCTAAAACCAAATAGGTTCGATCGTTCGGACTTTAGTCCTTCCCAATTTTTGCGGACTGAAGTCCTCACTACAAACCTAGAAGCGAAAGTTAAATTACAAAAGGTTCGATCGCGATTTCCTGCCATTTCCCCTCAAATCGTTCGACAACCAAAGGTCGAACTCTGAACTTGGGGGGAGTCCCGTCAAGAACATCAATCCGCAAACACGAATAAGGACGGCGTTTGTGGGAACCTTCGCCGCTGCGGCCGACAAATAGCAAAGATTCCGCTACCCGCCGGCTGGCTGTTTCAGCACCAGCCTCGCGCGCCAACCGATAAGCTTCCGGGCTCGATGCTTCCTGCAATATCGGCCCTTCCGGGCGCTGACGCCGCAGGCTGTGGCCGCTTCCCCCGCAGACAATCCAATTAATCCCAGAGTCGCCGTGTCCGGTATCCCCAGTCCGCAGGTATTCCAAACAGTGGGCGTGGCCTGTGAGTACCAAATCTACTAGGGGACGCCCCCGCGCCTCCTCCCCAACTGCATCGGCCACCGCATCGAGTACCTCGCGCAATCGCAGCCGAACTGCCAAAGTTTGAGCTTGATTCCACTTTGTCGCCTCGGTTACGTAGGGGGGATGGTGCAAGTACATTACCCGCCCCCGCACGTCTGAATCTGCCCAAGATGCAATCAATCGCCTTTTGAGCCATTCGAGTTGTTCAACGTCCGTGGAGGCTGTTCTGTCGGGCGATAGTTGTTTGTCGATATCCATCAGGATTTCGTCAAGTTGCTCTAATTTGGCGCTCAAGTCGTCTAGCTTTTCGGCTGCTTCGGGAATTTCCGGGTTTAGCCGATCGGACATTTCGAGCATTTCCAATTTTTCTTGTTCCAACTTTTGCCGGTCGAGTTCCAAATTTTGGCGGCGAATCTCGCCCTCTTTGGTTTTCGGGATCGGTAAGGGTTCGTTGAAGGTATTGGAGTCGAGGGCGAAGAAGTCGATACCCCCGCTGCGAAACGTGTAATAGCGGTTGGGTAAGCGGGTAAAGCGTC
This sequence comes from Microcoleus sp. PH2017_09_SFU_O_A, assembly GCF_020738625.1. Classification (NCBI taxonomy): domain Bacteria; kingdom Bacillati; phylum Cyanobacteriota; class Cyanophyceae; order Oscillatoriales; family Microcoleaceae; genus Microcoleus; species Microcoleus sp. PH2017_09_SFU_O_A. The sequence continues at coordinate 20,073 of NZ_JAEQCF010000084.1, read as the reverse complement.
CGGGTTGGTAGCGGATGCAGCGGCCTGTGCTGGTGCTGGCGGTGTAGTGGGCGTCTAGGTGGCGATCGAGCTCTCCCGGCAATTTGTGAGCCCTCAGGTAGTCGAGAAAGGCTTTGGCGTAGGCATTTCCGATCTCCGAACCGTGCCAGCCGACATCGAGATCTAACTTGGAACCCAGCAGCCTCCGCAGCGGCAAAGCAGTCGCAGAGAGAATTCCGTAGAATATCGGCAAGTCGTAGTAGTCGTGGTTTCCCGGTACGGGCAAAAACGGAAAGTTGAACACCATGCGATCGTAAGCAATCCGAGATGGTTGCTCGCCGCCGACGATAAACTCTCGGTAGGGGCGAATAAAGTTTTGCAAGTAATATTCACTCGAACCCACCAGATAAACTACATCGCCCGTATGCAGAGCAAAACGGCAACTTTGGCGTTCCCGCAGCATCAACTCGGCAACCTGCCGCTGCGGGTTGTGGCCGCGGTGGTTGCCGGTGCCGCTGTCGCCTGCGACTAAAAATGAAAATTCAGGACAGTCATCGGTTCGATCGTCCAAAACCATCTTAGTTTGGTCAATTCCCCGATCGGCGATCGACTTTTCTTGCCACCGCACCCGCTCGTTCATTTTGCGGATTTTGACTGTTATTCGCGGGTCGGACACGAATTTCACGCCACCTAGTCTCCCAAATTGCTCAGTTCCTAGTTAATCTTGCAGCGATCGCACGGGTGTTTACCTCTGTCTAAAAGCTGAACATCGCTCGATCGCTGGCGCGTGCGGGCTACAACCAGGTTTCTGCTTCCCTAGAAGTCGATCGACCCAGATTGAGAAAAACCGCGTTTTTTTGAGATTTAGCGATCGGGCGGTTGTAAACTCACTATTGTTAAAAAAAATGCAACTGCTTTTGCTTTGTCGGCGATCCAAACCCCGATAGTCATAAGTCATTCCCAATCCTGCAATTTTTCAATCCTGCAATTTTTCAATCCTGCAATTTTTCAATCCACAATCTAAAATCTAAAATGGTATCCGCTCAAATCTAATGTTATTGATGATACAGAACCTTTTAGTTCCCAGAATCGCGGCAAATTTTTAATTTTTAATTCTCTTCTGGCGCTCTCTCCCTCTCTCCCTGTATTCCCCTCTGGCTTTTACCCCCCGATCGGACTTCTGACAAAAACAAGTTTTCACTCACGAGCGATGGCACGATCGCAGCGCGTTTTGATACCATTCAATCAAGCCCAAGACAATCAGGGAATGTAGTGGAGGTGCGTAAATGGAGCTTTTCGGAGAACAAAAACGGTGTCTGGATGCTTTGGTAGCGTCGATCGAGCAATTGGGAGGTCGAGTAGACATTCCGAAGCTGGAGCAGATAGCAGAGCTCATCATTCAAACGATGAGGGGGCCTTGGCGCTACTTTCACACGTCGGAACACATTTTTGAGGTCGGAGGGTCAGTCGATCCGATCGAGGTACTGGCTGCGCTGTTTCACGACCTCGTGTACGTCCAAGTCGATCAGGGCGTAAGTTTCAATATCAGCAGCGCCCTTTGTCCTTTTGTCCAAGAAGTGCGATCGCAGTTAGTGATTAGAGATCGAACCGAACTACCCGACGATGCCATGTATCACCTGGTGGCCTCTGTCTTTGGGTTTGTTCCAGGCAAGATTCTCTCTCCGTTTGCCGGCCAGAACGAATTCTTGAGTGCCGTGATTGCTGCCAAATCTTTGGAGCCTTTTTTGCCTGCAAGTACGATCGCCGAAATTGCCGCTTGCATCGAAGCTACGATTCCTTTTCGTCCGATTTCGGCCAGCGGTTTGAGTGCGATCGAACTTTTGCACCAGCGCTTGGTAAGTGTAAATCGCGATTTGAATTTCGGATGGACTGATGCCGAAACAGCAGAAATTGTCAAGCGTTCGGTCAGGTTAGCCAATCGGGATGTAGAGAATTTTGCCTCTCCAAATTCCTCTAATTTCTTAGACAATACCTGGAACTTGATGCCAGAAACCAACCACGAATTGAGCAATGTCAATTCCTATACCGTGGGTGGATATCGCAAATCTCTGCAAAAGATGGAAGGATTTTTAAACTTCCTCAAACCAGAACTGGTTTTTCAGCAGTTTATGCAAGAACCGGACAATGAAACCTACGCTCACATGATTGCCCAAACTAGAAAAAATATCGCAGTCGCCAAACTTTATCTGGGTATCAAACTAATTACGATCGCAATTTTAGAAGCTCTTTCCTACCGTTTGGGGCGCGACATTCCGCTTTCGACAATGATGGGAGAATTGCGCGCACCAGGATTTAAAACATCGGTTTTGGAAGATTACTTGCCCAACAGACAAATCGCTTACCCCTTAGAAAGTCAGTTGGAAAAAGAGGTTTTAGATTTGTTAGCAATAGGACGTAATCAAGAATCTCCCTATGATATTAAAAACTCCCCCGTGGCTACGTTTATTATCAAATCTATCGGCTTTGCAGAAACCGAAAACTTTTTGAAGAAAGCTCAAGAATTCTTTGCCGGTCACATTTCGTCGGAAGAGTTTCTGTCTTACTGCGCTCCCGATGTCATCGATACCATCTCCTCCGGGGTTATGAAACTCTTTGACAGCAGGAAGACGGCTTTAGGAACAGTTAAGCTAGCTCACCAAACAGTTTCTTAGCATATGTTGGCAAAATCAGGACTTACGCACAACCTAATTGGGAGCATCTCTGTTTTATTTTGTAGTGCTGTCCCCGCTCGCTTGCTGTTAAAACCAAGCGAGCGGGGACGATCGCACTACAACAAAAAAATGCTTTTTGCAAAAATGAGATGCTCCCACCTAATTTTGGTAAGGTGCGCTCTAACCGTGCACCTTACTGCTATAGCCTTTCTCAGAAAGGTTCGCGGACGTAGTTGGGCTTGGGCCCTCTTTCTTTAGTGGTTATATAAGCTGTCAGTCATACCTCATCTTTCTGAGAACCGCTATATAATTCCACCCTAAAAACACTTTTTGCGTAAGTCCTGATTCACAAAAAGAGGACTAAAGTCCTCACTACAAACCAGCTTTATGACAAAAAATTAACCGGATATTAGCAGTAATCGCGACTGAGTTATTGTTATTCTTTTCTTTCAATTATAATCGTCATGTGAGCGACTAATGCACCGATCGCTCCTACTGCTGCAATCACTGGAAACAAAGTCGCGCTGATGACTCCGCCGACTACTCCCACCGTCAGAGGAACTTCTACTAAAATCCGTCCCTCTTCATTTTTGATAATCAGGCGGCGGATACTCCCTTCGTGAATCAGCTCTTTAACTTTAGCAACCAAATCGTCGCCGTTAATCTTCAACTCCTCGACGCTAACTTTGTCCTGAGTATAAGTAGGGGTTTCTAAAGGAGTCGCGTCAAATTGAACTTCAGTAACTTTTTCGGCAGAAACTTTTCCCGATACAGGTATTGATTCGAGTTCTCTTGCCCCGACAGGTTCTTGTACGCGATCTGTAGGTGTGTCCATTTTTTGTTCTCCTTTTCGGTAAAAGTATTTTTGTATAGAATTATTTAGAATAATAACACGCAACTTTTTATCCATCAATCATACTTTTGGGTGATATTGCTGCTGTTCAGTTGACAGTTGACAGTTGACAGTTGGCAGTTGGCAGTTGATAGTTGATAGTTGATATAGCGGATCTAGCTCTCATATTCGCGGACGTTGTTGGGAAGAAGGCCCTCTTGATTTAATCGGTTATATAAGCTGTCGGTCATACCTCATCTTTCTGAGAAAGGCTATAGTTGATAGTTGATAGTTGGCAGTTGGCAGTTGGCAATTGGCAGTTGGTCATCAGTCATTAATCATCAGTCATCAGTCATCAGTCAGAAGGAAGATTTTTCCCCCTCTCTTCCCCTCTCCCCTTCTCCCTCTCTCCCCCTCTCTCCCTCTCTGCTTGTGCCAATACGCTAACTGTCTACCTCTGAGCCTCCTACCGCCACACCCGTGAAAAGCCTCAAATGTAGACAGCCACAGGATTAGAGCTACTTTCACACCTTGTATATTCAGACTCAGCGGATGTAGAGGTTGAAATACTGACATTGTACTGAAAGTGCGATCGCCCCGCCGTGTATAGATTTAACACATCTAGTTCGGCAAACCGCACATGGAAATCCTCGCTTACTTTCCTCAACAGTCATTTTTATCCAAGTCACTGCGATCGCCCCACAAAACCCGGCCTCCCGAGGTTCCTCCCATGAACATCCTAGAGTTTCTAATGAGAATTGCTTAAAATAAAGGGGAAGCAGTAGTAATTATGATCGAAATATTATCGAAACCAAACCAATTATCTCAAATTGAAGTTGAGCTTGGCGCAAAGTCGGCTAAAATAGAATTTCTTCCTTCTGCTTCCCCTTTATTTCCCGTGTCCGATTTGGCAGCGACAGAATTTGCATATCAAGTTGGTGGCAGTTTGCAGGCGAATGCTCTTACCTACGTCACCAGAGCAGCAGATAGCGAACTTTACGAATCGTTAAAAGCAGGTAATTTTTGCTACGTGCTCACCTCCCGACAAATGGGAAAATCGAGTCTGCGGGTGCAAACAGCGCGTCGCTTGCAAGCAGAAAATATTGCCTGCTCAATTGTTGACATCACAGGAATTGGCACGGCTCAAATAACTCCCGTCCAGTGGTACGCGGGTTTTACAGCCACTCTCGCCAATAGCTTTAAAATTAAAATGAATGTCAAGACTTGGTGGCGCGATCGAGAAGACTTGCCACCAGCCGTCAGATTAAATGAATTTATCGAACAAGTATTGCTTCCTGCGATCGATCGCAATATCGTAATTTTTATCGACGAAATTGACAGCATTCTCTCCCTGAACTTCTCCAGCGACGACTTTTTTGCCTGGGTGCGCGGCTGCTACAACAAACGCGCCGAAAATCCCGAATACAACCGCCTGACCTTTGCCTTATTTGGAGTAGCGACTCCTCAAGATTTGATCTCTGACAAAACCCGAACTCCGTTTAATATCGGCCGCGCCATTGAACTCAAAGGATTCGATCTTGCCGAAGCCACACCTTTAGTCAGAGGATGGCCAGAAAAAATCGATAATTCCCACGAAATTCTCAAAGAAATCTTAGCTTGGACTGGAGGACAGCCATTCCTTACTCAAAAACTTTGTCAATTAACTGCCCAGAAGTTAGCAGCAGAAACCAGCCGCGATTGCCATAGCCCAGCCAACTGTCAATTATTTATTGCCGAATTAGTGCAGTCTAGCACCGTAGAAAACTGGGAATTTCAAGACGAACCCGAACATCTCAAGACAATTCGCGATCGCCTCCTGAGAAATCAAGAGCGCATCGGCCGTTTGCTAGGACTTTACCAACAAATCTTAGCAGATATGACTCTGCCAAACGGCGCAAAAAATACCGCAAAAGAGTCGATTGCTCAATATAATTTAGCTAAATACAGTTCCCCAAAAATGGAACTTTTACTGTCAGGTTTAATCGTCCAAGATGGAGGAAAACTGAGAGTTTACAACCAAATTTATGCGTCTGTTTTTAATCGGGAATGGATACACCAAGAATTAGCAAAGCTCCTGCCTTACTCCGAGTCTATCTGCGCTTGGGAAGCCTCCAACCACACAGACGCTTCCCGCTTGCTGCAAGGCAGAGCTCTCGCAGAAGCCTTAATCTGGGCGGCTGACAAAAGTTTGAGCGATCGCGATTATCAATTCCTCTCGGCTAGCCAAGAACAAGAAAATCTGGAAGTTCAAAGAGCTTTGGAACTAGAAAAAGCAGCTTCGCAAATATTAACCGAAGCAAATTTAGTTTTGACTAAAGCTCAGCAAAAAGCCAAGCGAACAGTCCAATTTAGTTTGTTTGCACTCGCTGTAATTTCTGCTATCTCTGGTAGCGTGCTCGTGCAGGTGCAGCGAGTAGCCCAGAAAGCTGAAAATCAAAAAAAACAAGCAATAATTACCCACATAGAAGCACTCAATTCTACCGCCGATATTTCCCTAAGCTACGATCAGCTAGGAGCTTTAATCGCAGCAGTCAGTGCTGGCAAAAAAATGCGAGAGATAGAAGTTTCCCCAACGCTGAAAGCACAGACACTAAATATACTGCACCGAACGGTAAATGCAGTTAGAGAACGCAATCGTTTGCTTAAGGGACACACGGCTAATTTCAGCCCGGATGGCAAGTTGATTGTGAGTGCGACTGACGAATTGTTGGTGAATTTCTTTCAGCCTAACGGTAAGTTAATTTTGAGTTTGCCTGGACACACCGAGTCAATTACTGAGGTAGTTTTTAGTCCTGACAGTCAGTTAGTTGCTTCTACAAGTTTTGACAAAACTGTCAGAATTTGGCGCCGCGACGGAACTTTGCAGCAAGTTTTGAAAGGACATCAAGATTTAGTTTGGAGTGCAAGTTTTAGCCATGATTCTAAACTAATTGCTACTGCAAGTTCGGATAAAACTATTAAAATTTGGAATGCAGGCGGTGTTTTGCTGCATACTTTAAAAGGACATACTAGACCTGTTACATCAGTCAGGTTCAGTCCCGACGGTAATATGTTGGCTTCCACCAGTCAAGATCGAACTGTCAAACTTTGGAAACGCAGCGGGAAAACACTGTTTCGACTTGAGAAAACTCTTTTGGGACACGGAGATGAAGTGTGGGGCTGCAATTTCTCGCCAGACGGTGAGAGGATTGCTTCAGCTAGTCACGATTGGAAGGTGAAAGTTTGGAATACTGACGGCAAGTTGCTCAAAACTCTCGATTCTACAGCAGCTTTGGGTAATGTCAGTTGGAGTAAAGACAGCAAGTTGCTGGCAGGGGGCAGCACTGACGGCAATGTGAGACTTTGGCGCCGCGACGGGACTTTGCTGCAAACTTTTAGGGCACATCAAGCGGATGTGTGGAGTGTGAGTTTTAGTGCCGATCGCAAAACTTTAGCATCTGCCGGGAAAGATGGGTCGGTGAAGCTTTGGAGTCTCGATCCTGCTAAAGTAGAAGGTGCAGAACTTGACACATTGCTCGCCGTCGGCTGTCGCTGGCTAGGAGACTACCTGCAATACAATCCGGGTGTTGAGAGCGATCGGCATTTGTGCGAAAAAACTGACAATTGACATTTTGTGCCAATTAGCAGAAACAGGTTGCGGTTGAATTGTCAGGGCGGGCGATCGGCTCCAGATTTGTCGCTACTCTTTTCTGGATTGTCATATAATTTTAGGTAAGGGGTAATAGCAAATGTCCTCGCCCAGATCGCGGATGTCTATCAATCTGAACCAAATTCATGTTATGAAACATTCAAGCTAGTGATAAGTGCTAGATTCTGGTTAGTAGAATTTGGGATAGATTAAACTTACTAAGTAGTCAGGTTGCAAAGGTATCTACTGTTAAATTAATCTAACCTGCTATATCGTTTCGGGTGACAACAGCACGATTAAAGAAAAAAATCATGCTAAATTAACTCGATTGGAGCGAGCCGAGTAGAGTTGATTGCCAAGCTATCAAAAGAGTAGAAAAAGCAGTGCAAATAGTACGCAATACTCCAGCAGCCAACAGCAACTGCCAATTACCAAAGGAGGGAGCAGTGTATGAAACTGATGGGGTAAGTCCCCTGAAATCGCCGCTCGGTTTGCGATCGACTCTAGAGGAATTAACCCTGTACAACTTTCTCCTGGAGTCAGAGTGTCTGGGTGGCGAAGTTACTAAAATTTTTCAATCTAATCCTTTACTTCCCGGCATCATCATTACTGAGAAAGGAAAGTTTGCAGGGATGATTTCGCGCCGACGTTTTTTTGAACACATGAGTCGCCCCTACAGCTTGGAGTTATTTTCTCAACAGCCTTTGTTCATCCTGTACCGCTTTACTAAAACTGATATCTTGGTTCTCGATCGCAAAACCTCTATTATGAAGGCAGTACGGCAGTCTCTAGAGCGATCGCCCGAACTAATCCACGAACCCATTGTAGTGCAGGTAGAGCCGGACAATTACCAACTTTTAGACGTTCACCAACTACTGCTTTCTCAGTTGCAGATTCACGAGTTAGCAACCGTGGCGATGCGGGAATCCCAAGCACAATTGAGACATCAAGCCCAACAGCTCGAACTTGCCCTCCTGGAACTTCAGCGCACTCAAACTCAACTAATTCAAACAGAGAAAATGTCTTCTTTGGGGCAGTTAGTAGCAGGAGTTGCTCACGAAATCAACAATCCCATCGGCTTTATCTACAGCAATTTGCACCACGCTAAAGAGTATACCGAAGGTTTAATGCGGATGCTTTCTCTGTACCGGCAGCACTGTCCCGAATCTATCCCAGAAATTGAAGCGGAATCAGAAAACATCGAACTCGATTATTTGCTGGAAGACTTACCCAAAGTGTTTGATTCAATGCAGCAAGGTGCAGAAAGGGTGCGCGATATCGTTTTGTCGCTGCGGAATTTTTGCAGGTTAGACGAAGCCCAAATGAAGCAGGTCAACATTCACGACGGTATCAACAACACAATTATGCTTTTGCAAAGCCAGCTTAAAGGGAAACCAGGACTGGAGGCGATCGCAATTCACAAAGAATATAGCAAATTGCCGCTGGTGCAGTGCTATCCCGGACAGCTAAATCAGGTATTTATGAATATTTTGGTTAATGCCATTTACGCTCTTGTTGAGTGGAACAAACACGAAAATGTCGATGGGAAAACCCAGAAAAATTCGCAAGCAGGCTATCAAAATAATTCCCGTACAAACACTCAATCTTCAATTTCTAATTCTAGCCATCTGATGCCTGCGATTCTGATTCGCACGGAGTTAGTCGAGGGCAAAAAGGTAATAATTAAGATTTCTGACAACGGCCCGGGGATGACAGAAGATGTTCGGAAGCGGTTGTTTGACCCTTTCTTTACCACAAAGCCTGTGGGCAAAGGAACGGGCTTGGGATTGTCAATTAGCTATGAAATTGTTGTCAATCAGCACGGTGGCGAATTGAAGTGCTTTTCCGAACCGGAAAAAGGAACTGAATTTGCGATCGAGATTCCACTTCAACAGTTTTCCCCACCACATATGTTACCTCGGTTTGCCTGATGACTGCTGTTCGCGATCGGGGACAGCACTAGCTCGAAAGCGAGCGGGGACAGCACTCATGACAACTGTCAACTGTCAACTGTCAACTGTCAACTGTCAACTGTCAACTGACTACGGACTACCTTTGCAAACCCACTTCCACAAAACATGACCCGGCCCCTGTTGGCGAATGCGGCGCACTTGTTGTTCCAAACCCTGTTTTTCCCGCAGGGGCAATCCTCGCACGATGTTGCGACTGTGCCAAGTTAGCACTGCTAAAGTCATCGCCAAACATATACCCAAACCGAGAGTGGGCCAGCGGTGAAAATATAAACCGTAGCGCACCGCCGCCCAAGTAAAGTTTTCTAACCACAAATCGATTTCGTGACGCAAACTCCAAATGCTCAAAGAACCGACGCTAATCCACAGCAATATCACAGTTAACCAGCGGCCGTAAACTGTTAGTTTGTGAAGCCTTTGGACTTCAATTTGAAAATTTGGGTCATTAGTCATGGCAGAAGGAAGAAGGAAGAAGGAAGAAGGAAGAAGGAAGACCGAAGTTGCAATCGACCGCATGGGGAAATTGCAACGCGAGAACGTCCTAACCGTCTTGGCGCGGTTACAATAACACCAGTCAACAGCTCGATCGCTAATGACTGATGACCAACAATCGTTAAACTTCTTCTGATGGGTTAATTCCTTCTGCGGGGACGGCGATGGATTTGCCTGTACGACTGCGCCACCAAGCTAGCAGCGTGCTAGCAATGAAAATACTGGAATATGCACCAGCAATAAAGCCGACAATCAAGGCTAAAGCAAAGTATTTGAGGGTTTCGCCGCCAAACAAAAAGATGGAAAACAAGGTCAGCAGCGTCGTCATGGTCGTGTTAATTGACCTTCCCAGGGTCTGCATGACGGCATCATCGACAATTTGATCGATCGACTGTCCGGGATTTAGCTTGATTACTTCCCGCACGCGATCGTAAATTACCACTGTATCGTTAACAGAAAAACCGATAATTGTCAAGAGCGCAACCACAAATAAACTGTCAACTTCCACTCCTATAGCCAAACCCAACATTGAGAAAATGCCCAGGGTAATTAAGACATCGTGAAACAAAGCAACAAAAGCAAAAAAGGCATAATCTAACTGAAATCGAAACGTCAGATAAAGAGTAATGCCAGCAAAAGAAAGGAACAAAGCTAGCAAACCGGAAGTAAATAACTGTTTGCCGAGAGTAGGGCCAACCGTATCAATTTGAATAGATTGAGGAGCAAAAGCGCCTATTTTCTCGCTCAAAGCTGTTTGCAACTTAGTCCGCTGTTCGACATCCAAAGTTTTAGTCCGCAGGGACAAACCGCGCTGTTCTTTGCCGATAACTTGAATGCTGCTGCCGGCCAAACCTTGGGTGTCGAGGACTTGGCGGACAGCAGCAATATCGATGGGTTTACAATTTTCCGGTTTCGTGCAGTCGAGTTCAAATTGCAGCCGAGTGCCGCCGATAAAGTCCAAACTGGGGCGCAGCGGTGCGCGGATGTCGGGACGAGTCCAAGAAATCGCCATCGACACTATACCTGCAAGGATTATAGCGGCGGAAAGACTCCACCAGATCGATCGCTGTTTGATAACACTGAATTGCATAATTTCGCGGGAATTGGGAATTGGGAATTGGGAATCGGTAATCGGTAATCGGTAATCGGTAATTGCGAGTTGGAAATTGGTAATTGCGAATTGCGAATTAATTTACAACTGATTTTTAGCAATTTTTACTTAGCCAATCTTATCGATTACCAATTACCCATTACCCATTACCTACTAGCTATTAGCTATTAACTGTTTTCGACAAACCGGGACAAAACCACTCGGGTTTGCGTAATTTGGGAAAGCCCAAGACTACCAACATTAGAGTGCGACTGCAAGTAAGAGCAGTAAACATACTCACTGCGACGCCCAAGGCCAGCGTTACAGCAAACCCTTTGACTAAACCAGCCCCCAACCAGAACAAAGCAGCACAAGCAATCAGTGTAGTTACGTTGCCGTCTAAAATGCTGGAAAAAGCGCGGTAAAAACCTGATTCTACCGATCGATAAAGCGTCTTCCCCGCCCGCAACTCTTCCCGCGTGCGCTCAAAAATCAACACGTTAGCATCCACGGCCATCCCGATGCTGAGCACAAAACCAGCAATTCCTGGCAACGTTAATGTCACCCCCAACAGCACGAAAGCGGCCCAAGTTAACAAAGCATAAATTAACAGAGCAATATTGGCAATTACGCCGGGGAGTCGATAGTAGCCAACCATGAAAATCAAGACTAAAGTCAAGCCACCGATGCCTGCATTAATACTGCTTTGAATGCTGTCTCGTCCCAAGCTGGCACCTACTGTGCGGTTTTCAATAATTACGACAGGCACGGGCAAAGCACCGCCGCGCAATTGCACCGCCAAGTCATTAGCCTTCTGTGCTGTAAAGTTGCCCGAAATTTCGACATTACCGCCTGTGATACCTGTTTGTTTGTACTGATCGCTAACAGTCGCAGCACTAATGAGTTCGTTATCTACAAAAATGCCTAGGGTGAGGTTTGTACCAGCAATGCTTTTGGTCAATTCGGCAAACTTTTGGGCCCCCTCAGTATCGAACCGTAGCGCTACAGCATAGGTGTTGCCTAAGGAATTGGATGTGGCGAAAGCATCTTTGAGGTTTTTGCCGGTGATCTCGGTACGTTCGTAAAGGTTGGCGGTAAGCTGTTTAATGTCCTGATTCTTTTTGTCGATCGCAGCTTGGTTGTCTGCGATCGCCTTAGCATCTCCTTTTGCCTGCAACTCCTGCTGCTTTCCCAGCATTCCAGCAAGTTCCTCTTTCCTAACCTTCAAAAAAGCTCCTTCTTGCGGTGTCTCGCGCCGAAAATCTAGCTGTGCCGTACCGCCGAGTACCCGTTCCGCTTGTTGCGGATCGCTTACTCCAGGCAACTGAACCAGAATTTGATCGCTGCCTACGGTTTGTACAACTGATTCGGAGACTCCCAAACCATTAACTCGGTTTTCGATAATTCGCCTCACTGCTTCTAGATCCCGCTCTTCAATTTTCGGGATATCTTTGGTAGTTTTCACCTGAATTGTGAGTTGCGATCCTCCTTGCAAGTCTAATCCCAGCCGCGTCGGAATTGTTGCTATCACAGTAATAGCGGCTACGATCAAAACAAAAATTAGGGCTAATAATGAACGTTGTTTTTGCATACTTATAGTAGTTGACAGTTGACAGTTGACAGTTGGTGAGACTGTGGATTCCTGCACGGTTGAGGTAGTTGGCAGTTTACCAGGGACAGTAATTAGTTGGCAGTGGTAATTGGTAATTCGCAATTGGTAATTGGTAAGGGCAGCTATCAACTGTCAACTATCAACTGTCAACTATCAACTGTCAACTGACTATTTATACTCGCAAACCTACCATTTTTTGGACAGCTTCGACAATTTGGTTTGGCTGGACAATTGTCAATCTTTCCAAATTACCGTTGTAAGGTGTGGGAATATCTTGTGAAGACAGCCGCAAAACTGGTGCGTCAAGTTCGTCAAAATATCGATCGCAAATTGAGGCAATTAATTCAGCGCCGATGCCTCCGGTTTTCATGCACTCCTCTACAATAATTACTTTGTGAGTTTTGCGAATAGATTCGCCGATGGTGTCCATGTCGAGGGGTTTGAGAGAAATTAGGTCGATTACTTCTGGATCGAAACCTTCTTTCATGAGTGCCGGCAAGGCTTGCAGGACGTGGTGGCGCATCCGCGAATATGTCAAGATGGTGACATCTTTGCCCGATCGCACAATTTCCGCTTTATCTAACGGCACTAAATATTCTGTGTCTGGCAAATTTTCCTTAAGGTTGTAAAGCAAAACGTGCTCGAAAAACAGCACCGGGTTATCGTCGCGGATTGCTGATTTTAAGAGTCCTTTGGCGTTGTAGGGAGTCGAACAGGCGACAATTTTCAAACCCGGTACTGCTTGGAAATAGGCTTCTAACCGCTGGGAGTGTTCGGCGCCGAGTTGTCTGCCCACGCCGCCTGGGCCGCGAATTACCATCGGCATTTTGAAGTTGCCGCCGGAGGTGTAGCGCAGCATTCCGGCGTTGTTGGAGATTTGGTTGAAGGCGAGGAGCAAAAAGCCCATGTTCATGCCTTCGATGATCGGCCGCAATCCCGTCATTGCTGCGCCTACTGCCATGCCTGTAAAGCTATTTTCGGCGATCGGGGTATCGAGGACTCGGAGCTCGCCATATTTTTCGTAGAGGTCTTTGGTGACTTTATAGGAACCACCGTATTGACCTACGTCTTCGCCGAGTACGAATACAGAGGAGTCGCGGGCCATTTCTTCGTCTAGCGCCTCGCGGAGGGCGTTGAACAATAGGGTTTCTGCCATAGGAGGTGAAGCAATGATTGCAGGAGGTCAGATTAGAATCTTAACCTTTTGGGGGTGTCGGTGAGGATGCGATCGTACATTTGGCAGTTAAGACTGGAGATTTGGCCAACATATATCATAATATTTGTATTATGTCAATCAATATTTAAGTTAACTAGACAGGCGGGAATTCCCCCGCTCACAGCAGAGGAATATTATGTTCCAGACAAAAACTGAACTAACTCTGGAAGAGTTTCTCAGTCTCCCCGAAGGAGAAGGAGATATAACCTACGAACTTGTTGACAATCAAGCAGTACCGAAGATGTCACCGAAAAAATTTCATTCTCGCCTCACCAGAAGCCTGATAAAAATTCTCGAACAGTGGGGTGAAGAACGGGGAGAAATTGGTGTAGAATGGGCAGTTAAATTAACCAGAATGGGGCGAGATTGGGTTCCAGTCCCAGATTTTTTATATGTTTCTTACCGAGAAATTGGGTCTAAAGCCCCGTCCTTCTAGGACGGCTTTTTCTTAACTTTTCTTAATTTTTCTTGGGATTCTCCTGAATCCGCGATAAAATGCCAACATGAAAACCCTGAAGTTTAAGCTGTATCAACATAAGCGGAATAGATTTCTCAAGCGGTCAATTAACGCCGCCGGAGTGATCTATAACCACTGTATTGCCCTACATAAAAGGTACTACAGAATGTGGGGAAAACACTTAAACTGCTCTAAACTTCAAGCTCATATAGCTAAACTACGGAAGCGTAAACCTTTCTGGCAACGACTAGGCTCTCAGGCCGTTCAGGATATCTGTCAACGCATCGAGAAAGCCTATCAACTATTCTTTAAGCACAATAAAAAGGGAGTAAGACCGCCGGGATTCAAGAAAGTTAGAAGATACAAATCTTTTACTCTAAAGCAAGCCGGATACAAATTTCTCTTAGGCAACAGAGTTAGGATTGGAAATCAGGTTTATCAGTATTGGAATTCCAGGGAAATAGAAGGAACCGTTAAAACCTTAACTATCAAGCGATCGCCTCTAGGTGAACTCTTTATGATGGTGGTTGTGGACCCAGAAATAAGAGAACCCAAAATCAAATCCGAGACGAGTAGAATTGCTGGATTTGATTTTGGCTTAAAAACCTTCCTGACTATTTCCGATGGAACCCAAATTGAATCCCCTCAATTCCTCAAGCAATCCCTAAACAAGCTCAAGCAAGCCAGTCGCCAACATTCAAGAAAAGTTAAAGGGTCAAATCATCGAGAGAAAGCTAGAAAGAACTTAGTTCGTCAGTATGAAGATGTTTCAAATCGTCGTACTGACTGGTTCTGGAAACTAGCCCATCACCTCACAGATAGATTTGACATTTTGTGTTTTGAGACCTTGAACTTGAAAGGAATGCAACGTCTTTGGGGCAGGAAAATATCAGACTTAGCCTTTGGAGAGTTTCTCCAGATTTTAGAATGGGTGGCTCAGAAAAAAGGAAAAGCGATCGTTTTTATAGATAGATGGTATCCATCTAGCAAAACCTGTTCTGCCTGTGGTCATGTTTTAGAAAGTCTAGATTTATCGGTAAGAGAATGGCGTTGTCCATCTTGTCAATCTGTGAATGGACGAGATGAAAATGCTGCTAAAAATATTTGTGCGGTTGGGGCATCGACCGCTAAGTTAGGCTATGTTAGACAGGTTTTGCCTGCAATTGCTGTTTGACCTTAGAATCAAGAGTGCGTTTACGCCGGGGAGTATGTCAAGAACGCTTATCTCCAGACTGGAATCAAGATGAAGCCTGTCCTGTCGTCCCGGAATTAGTCATAGAAATTATTTCACCAGAACAAACTTTCGGTCAGTTAGCTGCGAAAGCGAGAAATTATTTGGATGCTAAGGTATTGCGGGTTTGGGTAGTTGATAGCAAGGCTAGAAGTATTACAGTTTTTTACCCCGATGCAGCACCGCAGACTTATATGGGAGATACTCTATTAAAAGATCCACTTTTTGATGGACTAGAATTTACTGCGGAACAGGTATTTAAGATGGCAAAAATACCATAATTTTTTTTGAATCAGGATTAGTGTGTGCTAGTTCACAAGCTATTCCATTGTTCTAGAGTAATTTGCCTATCTATAATCTCCTCAACCTCTCGAATCATCATCCGTAACTGAGGAACAGAATACTCGTCATTAGAAGGAATAGTTAAGCGATACTCATGATAAATCATAAACTGGTGCTTGCTTCCAGAAAAAGGGTCAGCTAAGCCTAGCTCTTGTAATTTCTGGATAAATTCTCGACGCTTACAAGGTGTCCAACGGCTCAAGGCTAGGCTCCTGATTTAAATCAATATTGTCAATTACGGGCAAACGATGTCGCAATTTTAACCCTAGCAAAATCCAGTCTTCCAAAGTGGATCGCAACTCATTTTGACACTCTTTTAAAGTTGAGCCAAAGGCGATGACTCCCTTGCAAACAGGAATTTTGCCGACAAAGCTACGATCTTCAAGTTTGTCATACATAGCCTCAGTCATTGCTCGATCGACGTATTCACTCAGAATGAATTTTACAGTCATTGAGTTTTAGTTTCCTTTTGCTTGTCGAATATTTGGCGATCGGGTATTTAGCTCTCCTTCACAGTTACATCTATTATATTTGTTTTTGTCAAGCTACTACATTTATATCTCAGCAAAATGCTTCTGCAACAAATCGTGAATAAATCGATAACGTCGATCGCCCGTTTTTTGCAGCAACAGTCGATCGCCCGCAGCATCCAGAAAACGCTGGTAATCCCAAGGAATATGACCGCTAGACCACAGCACGAGGCGCAATATCAAACTATCAATCGCCGGAATTGGCGGCAACACAGCACTAATTACCGCAGCCACAGCACCCGCAATCAATCCCCAAATCGAGCCGGAGACTAGGGTGGCGATTACTCCCAAAAATACCCAAATCAGCCCGCCCAACAGCTTAACTCCAAACTGATACTTGCGCTGTTCCTCGCCTGTTTGCAGCCAACTCGACGAGATGCGATCGAGGTAAAATTCTTGAATTCCTTGCTGTTCCATCTTTCTCGCCAACCATCCCAGCCAGCGGCGAATTTGTTCTGGCCGCAGTTCCTTATTTCTGGGATACTGCTTGACTTCCCCAGTCATTTGGTGGCGGATGTAAGCAGTTAACAGATATTTGCGCTGTTCTTCTGTGGAAGTGATCCGCTTCCAAGATTCAATTAAAATATCATCGTAAGCCAAAGCCATCATGCTCAATAATAAGGGAGCTTTTGCTAATTTTAACAACTCCGGCTCCTTCTCTATGCTGTACCAAAGTTCGCGGCTTCTGGCTTCTAGGAGATAATTTTGAATTTGAGTTTCGCTCAGAGGTTTCAGCAAAACTGCTGCTTGCAGTTTAAATCTACTCTGGCAGTTTTTGTAAGCTTCAAAACTGCTGCACGCGACTAAATGTTTGGGTTGAAATTCGCTTTCAAGAAACTGATTGATTGCTTGAATGCAGCTATCTTGGCGGTGGATTTCTACTTCGTCCAAACCGTCGAGGAGAGGTAGCAATTTTTGTTCGGCCAGCCATTTTTTGCCGACAGCCGCAGGGATACTATATTTGTACTGAAGCTGAACAATTAACCAATCTGCGATCGCCCCAGATTCTGCTTTCCACGATCCGAGCTCAAACAGCACCGGTATTGGCAAATTAGGATCTTGTTCGGCGCGCGAAACTAACACCAGAGCCAATTCTAGCAGCGTCGTGGTTTTGCCTGCACCCGTCGCTCCCAAAATGACTAATTTGCCGCTGGTGCGATCGAACACTTGAGAAATGCTAGCTTTGGCTGGAAGCCGAAAACTTGGACGATTTCCCGCTTTCACTTCCACATCCCAACAGCGGCTAACACCGACAGGCTGCGAATCTTGGCTGAGGTTAGCCAGCACAGCAGTATGCAAGGATTGCGATCGGCCCGCTTCGGCTTCCTGCTTCACCTCCGAAAGCAGTCGATCGCGAGGTGGTTGTAATTGGAAAGGAATAAATCTTGACATGACAACTAATAAACTAGACTTCTTGCAAAAATAGTTAGGACGCTGCTCAAAGCCATCCCACAAAAATCTTTTTTCTTGTGGGATGGGCTTCTAGCCCGTCCCAAAATTTGATTAAAAGGACTTTTGCAAGAGGTCTACTGCACCTCGCGCTGGATGCTTACGTTGCTAGAGTTGAACACAATTGGCTCAGAGCAACAGTACCATCACTACAGGTGTCAAGTATAGACGGACTAAAATTATTGTGACAATCATGAATGTTAAATTTTAGGAACTCATCCGGAAAGATGAGCCCTGATTAAGTATTTTCACTATAAATCCAATGGTGGTCGCCCGGAATTTCCCGGAAAAATCTTGATAAATCCGCCTAATTACGTATTTTCCCTATAACTTGACTGGCGATCGCGTCAATTCCGCAACCAAAAATATCAGTATAAATACAGAGGAGGTTTTTATGCCATTTACTTCTACTCAAATCATCATTACAGGCTTAGCAGGGCTAGCCACAGCCGTGGGTGTAGCTGCTGCAACTATACAGTCGGGTGCGATTCAACAATCCAATGTAGCCCTTCGAGAATCCCCAGCAGCAGTCAGAAACGAGATTTCACTCGTTCCGGCGAACAACCCGGAATCTGAACCGGCAGAACCTCTGCAAGTAGAAACCCAGCCTGCGGAAGCCCCGAAATCTCAACCTCAGCCAGCCAAAAGCGTCGCACTTCAACCACCGCTAATCGCTGGAGTCTCGCAGCAAAAAGGTGCGCCAGTAGTTGTCACACCGCCCAATTCCGGCTGTAAAATCAGTATGGCTGTAGTTAGCGATCCGAATCCACCGCTGAATGTGCGATCGCACCCGCAAGTAAACGACAGCAAAATAGTAGGAAAACTGAAAAATAATACCTTTGTTTCCATCGCAGAAGAACAAAATGGTTGGCTGCGAATTACCGAACCGCCCGGTTGGATTGCCAAAAATCGCACCGAAAGCAGTTGTTCTAATGTCAACCAGCAGATTAATTTTTTGACTGGGGGAGATGAAGCGATAGTCAAAGGTCGAATTATCGGCGGTGGAACTCATTCTTACAAGATTCGGGCTGCTAAAAATCAAACAATGACGGTTAAGAATCGGAAAGATGTTTTCCCACAAATTATCACTCCTAGTGGCAAACTTTTAGTAGAAGATCCGAATACACAAGGCAAGAAAACTGAGTGGACGGGCAAAATCCCTGTTACTGGAAATTACACATTTCAACTAGACTCAAATTTCCGTGGCTATGAATACGAATTTTATGTGCGAGTCCGATAAATTCCCAAGAATACCGGGCGGTTGAAACCGCGTCTATACAGACAAAACAAGCCGGACGCCGGTTGAAGAGTGGGCGGTGAAAATTACGTTAGCTTCTTCAGTCCGCGGAGGCGGACTTCCTTTGTGTAGACGCGGTTTTAACCGCCGTCTTAGTTTGTGTAGACGCGGTTTTAACCGCCGTCTTAGCTAATTAAGGAATTTCAGAAAGCGACACATCTAAAATCGCAAATTTCTGCCAATCTTCCGAATCAAAGTGCCACCATTCTGTGCTTATCCCGATAAATCCCTGTTTTTTCATCGCATCTTCAAGCGTTTGACGATTTTTCCGAGATTGAGCGCTGCCACCGTTGTAATCTCTGTGAGCTTTTTTGGTAAAATCGTCATAGGGCGTTGGCATCTCTAATTCTTTGCCAGTGCGATCGACTAAAGTCAAATCCACTGCCGCACCGCGATTGTGTCGCGAACCCCTAGCAGGATTAGCCACATAATTCGGATCTGGCAAAAACTCCCACATTTGCTTAGTCACAGAAAAAGGCCTGTAGCAATCGTAAACTTTCAAACCCAATCCGATTTTTTCTAAATCTGTTTGAACTAGGGCTAATTTTTGAGCAACAGAACTTCTCAAAGCACATTTTGCTACTGTATAAAGTTTTCGTTTCAAGAAATTGTTAGTAGTGGCGTAGCGGATATCAAGACGAATGTTGGGATTGACGGTGCGAATGTCAACAAGTCGCGCCCAACTAGGAAGTTGACTCATGAAAACGCTTTCAGGTGCGATCTGGTTTGATTCTGGTTGAGTAATTTGCACTTGTGGCGACTCCGTTGCGCGGACAAATATGGGATGGTGCAGACCGATCGCACATAGCAACACTAACATAAATGCGATCGGGTATTTTCCAAAACGTTTAAATTTCATAGCTATTCTGATGGCAAGTTTTAGAGAGTAGATTGAGGTCGTTCTTCTGTGGTATAATCAATATTATGATGTCACCGTGATAGCAGGGGAAACTATGAAAACTGCAATTTCACTTCCAGATTTAGTTTTTGAAGAAGCCGAGGCTTTGGCTAATCAGTTAGGATTATCACGCAGTGAGCTTTATACAAAAGCATTGCAGGCTTATGTAAGGCGACATAACCGCGATCGAATTTTGAGCAAACTAAATCAAGTCTATTCTGAAGAATCCTCTGAACTAGATCCAGTCTTGGCAAAGATGCAATTTATGTCCTTACCCCATGAGGATTGGTAATACCAAATTCGGGTTCGTTACCCTCCATCGATCGGCGATTGAATCGGCGATTGAAATCGCTTCTACACATACAAAGTCCGCCTCCG
>NZ_JAEQCF010000083.1:29089-34463 GCF_020738625.1 Microcoleus sp. PH2017_09_SFU_O_A | reverse complement strand
ATTGGGTCGTGGTAAGGTCAAAATGCAGGTAATTGGTGCGCTTATGAGGAAGTTGGTGCATTTGGCTTTTGGGATTTTAAAGTCCCAAAAGCCTTTCGATCCCAATTATTTACTTGCTACCCCTTGACAGCTCAAGACAGTATCTACCAATCTTGCTATTTTCGATGTATTCTTGTATTACCAAATTCCGTAGGGGCGGGTTAACCAACCATCTATAATTACCATCCCAAATATTAATAAACCCGCCCCCACCCAACCAAAGAATTGGATGCACATTTTGGTATTTTCTATGTATTCTTGTATTACCAAATTCCGTAGGAGCGGGTTGTTGTATTACCAAATTCCGTAGGAGCGGGTTGATCAACCATCTATAATTACCATCCCAAATATTAATAAACCCGCCCCCACCCAACCAAAAAATTGGATGACAATAATCTCAGAAACCGGGTTTCTTCCTATACTTCTCGTACTTACCCCAAATTTGTCGAAGAAACCCGGTTTCTCGCCACCTACAAACATTTGATGTTCTTCCAGTTCGCTTGACAACAAACGAAACTTTATCTAGCACCGCATATTATTTTTCAGACTTTGTTTCCTGAGTTTGCGATTGAATCACCGCACTCCAATCATCATCATTATTAACAACAGATCCCAGATGCTTGTGTCCTTCCCCATCACTTTTAGCCGCTGTTTCCAACTCTTTGCTAAGAGTAGAATCTGCCATTGCTTTACGCAATTTTAGCTTCTTTTCCTCATAAGCTTGTTGCTCAGCCGCCGACATTGCCGATCGCGCTGCTTGACCCACCGTACTCGCCCACATCTCGCTCTGGGCGCCGTTTCCAGGCGGAATACTGCCGATTTCTGCGATCCAAGCATCCCGCAAACTTTCCATTTCTTCCCGTTTTGGGAATTTAAAAGTTTGCACCCGCACAAAAGCACAATTTTCCGCGCCGTTTTGGGCAATGTGACCGTTGATTGAAAGCAGAATGTTTCGCGAATAACCTACATATTGAGTGTTGCGAGAAGAGTCCGTGACAGCGTAAACACCGGCAACTTTCGCATTACTTGCTATCATCCGCCAAGTATCGATCGACATTACTTGCGTACCGTCATTTTCTAATTCAGAAATAGCAGTCGATGCGCTATGTTCTGAGTCGGAACTGTATAAAAAATTGTGCAGTCCTTCATGGGCGACAGGTACGTTTTGATGTTCAATTGCTACGTCTCGATCGGCATTCACTTGATTAGCTTCCATAAAACTCAATTCCTCACAAAGGGGTAATTTTACTAATTAAATCTGTCGTATTATAAGCTACTCTGCATTCAAATTATATATCAAGAAATTATCAAAATCTTGTGGGGCGATACTCAGAGCATCACCCCAAATATGCAACTTAAATGCGTAACAGCTTATCAGTGAAGTTTCTAACTTGCTGCAATTTGTTGCAATTCTTCATCAGTCAATTTAACTTCGATCGCCTTTACGGAGTCCTCAATGCTCGATAATTTTGTAGCCCCGGGAATCGGAACGACACAGGGCGATTTTGCCATCAACCAAGCTAATACTATACAGTAAACTGAAACGTTTTTTTCGGCAGCTAATTTGGCGATCGCAGGCATATCTTGCAAGCTAGTGGCCCGACGGCTTCCCCCCAAAGGACTCCAGGGGAAAAATGTCAGTTTTTCGGCTTCGCAATATTCCAGTACACCGTCGGATTCCGGCTGTCTGTGCCACGGATTGTACTGATTCTGCACCGAGACAATTTCTACTGTATCGCGGGCGCGTTTGATCTGCTCTACAGAAAAGTTGGAAACTCCGATAAATCGAACCATTCCTGCTTCTACTGCTTCTTTTGCGGGTGCTAGGGCTGCTTCGATTGTATAGGCTGGATCGGGCGAGTGATATTGCCAAAGGTCGATCGGCTTTTGGCCTCCCAAAGCTTCAAAACTTTCGTGAATTGCTTGACGTAAATGGTGGGGATTACCGTTGCGCGTCCAGGCACCTTGAGGGCGCATTAAACCACCTTTCGTTGCCACAGTAACAGCCCGAATATCTCCCGTATACTCTTGCAAAGCTTTGGCAATCAAATGCTCGTTGTGGTGTTTGTCAGATTCATCTTGGCAATAAGAATCTGCGGTGTCAATCAGAGTAACGCCCAAATCGAGGGCGCGGTGAATTACCGCAATTGATTCCGCTTCTGGCGGCCGGCCGCTTAACGACATAGGCATACCACCCAGACCGATCGCACTGATATTAAAATTACTGTTGCCCAGTTTTTTTCTTTTCATTCGTTGGCCCTCGTTTGCGTAGTTGATTGAGAGTTTAGATTTCAAGGATATGTAGAAATTTTACTGTTTTTTTGAGAATATAACTAGATAGGGGGAAAAATATTTATCCGTCCGCTGTACTGCATTCAAACTGTATATTTTCATGTACTATTCCCGACTGGTCAAACCTTCTCTCGTTGGGATCATCTCAGTTTTGTAAAAAGCATTTTTTTATTGTAGTGCTGTCCCCGCTCGCGTATTGTACAACACGCGAGCGGGGACAGCACTGTAAATGCAAAACTGAGATGATCCCTCTCTCGTTTTTCACCACAAATAATTGGTTTAAAACGGGAACCCCGATCGGGAGAAATCAAAAAAAGACGATTCATTACTCCAATCCTCTTCCTTCCAGCTTAAGCGCTGTCAACTGTCAACTGTCAACTGAATGAATCAACTCGAAGCGCTGGTGTAAAAGCGGAGTGCAAATTGCCAGAAGTACCGGGAGAAAAATAAAAGCCCGATCGCCAAAATTCCCGCCCCTGCGATCCAAACCATGTCACCTCTGCCCAGCATGGCTTCTGCCGGCACAGTAGTCAAGAAGGCAACGGGCACTACAAAAGTGAAGAAAAATCGATAAGCTGCGGGATAAGCTGCCATCGGAAATCTACCCGCTTCTAACAATCCTCTCAGGACTTCGGTAACGTTATAAATCTTGACAAACCAAATGCTGGTTGCACCCAGCATAAACCAAATACTGTAAAGAGTAATAGTGCCAAATAACAACGGTATTGCTGTTAAAAAATAGTTGCCTATTCCTACTCCCAATTTATTAGCAGCATACAGCAGCAATACGGTGCCGAAGATTAAATCCGGGATTCCCCAAGGGGAAACAGTGTTTGCAGATAGCCAGAATTGGGAACTGATGGGTTTGAGGAGGACAAAATCGAGAGTACCTTGCTGGACTCGATCGACAATACGGCTGAGGTTGGGCGCCAGAAAAGTTGACGAAAACCCCTGCAAAACCGTAAAAATGCCGAGTACAACTAAAGCTTCTTCCCACGAATAGCCAGAAAAGCTGTAGCCAGTACGGTAAAACAGCGACAGGCCAAACCAACTACCAGCAAGGTTTCCGAGGCTGCTGAGGGTTGCGAGGACAAAGTTGATCCGGTATTCGAGCTCCGCTGCGATCGCTGCACCCCAGAACAATTTCAGTACGTGCAAATATCGTCCCATGTTTATCGCCATTTTTTTCCGTTGAAATACTTAAATTCCTTCATATTTTAAAGGTTGTGTGAAGCTAAATGCTGTACGGACACCTTATTTCATTATAACTTTAAGTTATTGGTACTGCATACTTAAGTAATTTTACTGAGCCAAATTATTAAGTTTTTTAACAAATTTTCAGTAAGATTTACAATTTATTGATTTAAGTCAATTTCAGGCTGATACTTTCTGCCACTTATTAAGCAGGATTCATCTTTAAACACAAATAATCGCTTGATACATTTGAAATACTAATATGTTACAATACTTCATATTATAAAATTTTAAAAATCATCTACCTATATCCCAAAGAGACGATTAGGATGGTGCATACGTACTCACGAGGAATAGGTAACGAGGAATAAGGAGAAATACGTAACCCTACTTACCAAGCTCGATTTCATAACATTGACTTAAGTAACAACACGTAAGGGAACAAAAACATGGATGCTTTAACTTTATCCAGACTGGGCGTCAAACACACCAAGAGTGCAGTAGCCGAATCGCTGCGGATCAATACAGGGCTAGACATGACAACCCCAGTTACTTTTTACGGGATTGTCAACGAGCACTGCAACGTGAAATGCCGTCAATGCGAGTATTGGCGCCTCAAAGAATATAAAGACGAAATGACGATCGAAGATTGGCAAAATGCCCTGTTGAGTGTCAAAGAATTTATCGGCGAATTTTCCATCAACTTTAGCGGTGGCGAACCTTATATTAAGAAAGGTTTTCTAGACTTGCTGACATTTGCCAACAAAAATGGCATCCACGCCGGTGTCACCACAAACGGCTATTGTATGACTCGGGAAAATGCAGCGAAAACTGTAGCGGCGCGTCCTTTTAATGTGAATATGTCCGTTGACGGGCCGAACGCAGAATTGCACGATTATTTGCGCGGTCAACCCGGATTGTTTGACAGACTTTCCAAAGGAATCGTTTATCTGCGCGAAGAACAAGAAAAACAAAACGTCCTGTTTCCAATCAACGTCAAACCAACTATCAATCGGCTCAACTTCCGCCACCTAGAGGAAATTGTAACCTGGGCGAAAGGAATTGGAGCCACGACGGTGAACTTCCAACCAGTCAACCGCTGGACACCAGAAACCTATTCGGAATTGTGGGTAGAAGAAGAAGACAGGGAAGAATTTTCACAGGTAATTGAGCGCTTAATAGATATGAAGAAAAACGGCGCACCAATTATGAACAGCGATGAAGTATTGCGTTTGATGGTTCCTCACTTCCAGGAACAAAAAGCTCCTGATTCGACTCGGCCTTGTCGTGTTGGACTCCGCAATTACTGGATTGATACGCGCGGCGATGTAAAATTGTGCGATGAATATCCGGTGATTGGCAATGTGAAAGAGACCAGTGCCCGCGAGATTTGGTACGGCGAAAAAGCCCAGGAAGTCCGCCGTGATACCTTGAATTGTGGCAAGTTGTGTCTGATTACTTGTGTGTCGCAAAAGACGATTTTGGACAAGGTGAAAATGGGCATGAAGTTATTAAAGAATTGAGGTTTGAGCAGTGTTAAAATTGCTGGTGTTCATGGTAGCCGGGTTTTGGTAAAAAACCCGGTTTTTTGTTTGATGAATTGTCTTGAGGTTTGTAGTAAAAACTTTAGTCCTCAATTTTTTAAAGAGTTATAGTTGTAGTGTGTGTGACCGCGAAAAATCCTGATACATACCAGGGACTATGAATTGTCACGCACCCTTTTCTACCATTTTTACACAGTTTTCTGAGATTGGGTGCGTTTAATTCTCTCGCTGCGTGGCGAGAAACCGGGTTTCTCCGACAATTTTCGGTGGATTACGAGAGATAAGGGAATCAACCCGGTTTCTGG
>NZ_JAEQCF010000083.1:0-29065 GCF_020738625.1 Microcoleus sp. PH2017_09_SFU_O_A | reverse complement strand
TTAATTCTCTCGCTGCGTGGCGAGAAACCGGGTTTCTCCGACAATTTTCGGTGGATTACGAGAGATAAGGGAATCAACCCGGTTTCTGGGATTTGGGTGGTCAAAAAAAATATATAAATGCGACTTGATTATTATGAAAAATAAGAATATCTCCCGATTAACAATCGGGAGAACATCAAAACTACTCCACAGTCCAAGGACTCAAACAAGGAGTCCAAGCACTTAATTCTTCAGGTTTAAACCAGAGACTAATTTCCTGATTTGCAGTCTCGACAGCATCAGAACCGTGAATAATATTGCGACCAACATTCACAGCCAAATCGCCGCGAATTGTTCCCGGTTCAGAATTCAGAGGATTTGTCGCGCCAATCATTTTTCTCGCCGACGCCACAACGCCGCCCCCTTCCCACACCATCGCCACCATCGGCCCGGAAGTGATGAAGTCTACCAGTCCCGCAAAAAACGGTCTTTCTTTGTGTACGGCGTAATGCTGTTCGGCTAGTTCGCGACTCGCCGTGATTAGCTTCATCCCAACTAGCGTAAAGCCTTTGGCTTCAAAACGACCGATAATTTCGCCGACGAGTCCGCGCTGTACGCCGTCGGGCTTAATCGCTAAAAAAGTCCGTTCCAAGATTAACTCCTATTGTTTTCTTAACCGATCCAAAAGACAGAGTAGCTCACAATGCACCTAAAGGCAATTCTGGGAAGAGCAAATTGTTATTTGTAGACTTACAGGACTCACGCATTAATTAGGTATTTCTGTCATGGCCAGCTACCCCTTGCGATCGCAAAATCTGTGTGTTTAATTGCAGGATCTATTTTTCATCGGTTCTGCTTAAGTCCTGACTTAGATCGTGTCCGTCTAAATACTTACCTGGGCTACGGTTATCACAGCAGAGAAAAGTAGTCTCAGACCCCTGCGTAGCCGCGTGCCTGCCCGTTGGCGAAGCCGCCCTGAAAGGGCTAGGGCTTATGCTTCACTTCAATGCCTTACGTTCGCAATGACATCTTTTCAACAGTTGACAGTTGACAGTTGACAGTTGACAGTTTGAGAGCCACCTCTACCCTTAAGTCCGAGGATTGGAGTAATGAATAGTCTGATTTTAATTTCTCCCGAGCAGGGAGAGGCTTTCAACTAATTCTTTCTGGTAATTTTCCATAATATGATGCAAATCACATTATTTTGTGACGGCAAACACGCTAAGTATACGATCTAAAATACACATATGTATGACAAGAAACACAATTACTTAGACTCACAAACATAGATAATTAATGCAGGGATCGAGATTATCTTGAGAACAGCCACTCCGAGGAAAAAGCTATGAAAGAGATTATGGCATTCATTGCACAAAAAAAAGATGAGTTTGCAAAATTGCCGTTATTTGAATTTCTAGCTAATAAACACATTCACCCGAATCAACGACTAATTTTTGCACCTGTACTCGATCCTTTGGCTATGGGCTTGAGTGATTTAAACAAGTACGTCCTCCGAGACTCTTCCAGCAATAACAAGGTTCAGGAACTGATTAACAAATATACTTACAAAGAAAACTACTACTGGTACGGGTATCTGCAACATCTAGAGACATTGGGTTTCAACAAATTAATGAGTTACGGGGACTTCAGGCTGCTTTGGGGTGAAGAAACTAAAAAAACTCGATCGCTCTGTTCGGTGCTCGAACGCTACGCTTGGAAAGCCTCTCCCATTCAGAAACTGGTGTTAGCCGAAGCCTTGGAAGGAACCGCCACAGTTTTTTGTGAGGCGGCGCTAGCAGTGATCGTGGAATTAGAGAAAATCAATAAAAAAGAATATATTTATTTGGGAGGAAGTTATGTTGGTTTGGAAAATCATCAAATTTTAAATACACCGGAGATGTTGCAAGTTTTAGCAGAGATAGAACTTTCTGATGCGGAACGCCAAGCAGCTTTAGAATTAGCACAAAATGTATTTGAACTATTTACAGAAGCGATGCACGAGCTATTTGGACACAGTACAACAAATTCTTGCAAAACTGTGCTGCAAGTATCCTCGATTTCTGCGTTCGATCGCACTCTTGACTGTTTAGACGTTTGTTAAGAAGACCGTTGAAACCGCGTCTATACAAGCACTCACCCCACGAGAGAAGACGCTCGCGAATGGAATTCGCGCCTGGGCGAATGGAATTCGCGCCTACACAAAGAAAACCCGCCTCCGCGGGTTGAAGAGCCGGCAGTTAAAATTATGTTACCTTCTTCAGTCCGCGGAGGCGGACATCGTTTGTGTAGATGCGAATTCCATTCGTACGTCTTATTTTAATGATTAAACAATCACTAAGTTATCTCGGTGTACTGCGGTTTCAACCCCTGCATAGCCTAAAATCTCAGCAATTTTATCTGATTTGCACCCTTTGATTTGTCTCAATTCTAAGCTGCTATAATTCACAAGTCCCCTCGCAATTTGTTTGCCTTCTCCGTCGCACAACTGCACGGAATCATCAGCTTGAAATTCTCCTTCTACTTGAGCAATTCCCGCAGCTAACAGCGATTTTCCGCCGTGGGAAATTGCCTTGACAGCACCCGCATCTAAATACAGTTTTCCGGCTGGAATTAAGACGTTGGCTATCCAGTGTTTTCTAGCGTTTACTGGGCGCGGTTGCGGCTCGAATTGAGTGCCGATCGCCTCGCCGTTCAATATTTTCTCAATATTACCAGGAAAGCAGCCGTTGGTGATGACTGTGCGTACTCCTGATGCTGTGGCGATTCTGGCGGCTTCAATTTTTGTCACCATTCCGCCGGTTCCCCAACCGCTGCGGGAATCTCCTGTTTGTACGTCCAATGCTGTGAGTTGTGCCATGCTTTCTACTAGGGCGATCGGCTGTGCGTCGGGATTGCTGCGCGGATCTGCTGAATACAGCCGATCGACATCCGTGAGCACAAACAACCAATCTGCTTCTACCAAACTCGCTACTAGCGCCGAAAGCGTGTCGTTATCGCCAAATTTGAGTTCGTCTACCGCTACAGTATCGTTCTCATTGACGATCGGAATTACGCCCAATTTGAGCAGTTGCTGAAACGTATTGTAGGCATTAACATACCCGTTGCGCTGTACTAAATCGCCTCTGGTGAGCAATACTTGGGCGATCGGCTGTTGTAGAGTAGTGAACAAGTCATCGTAAACGCGCATCAGCCGCCCTTGTCCGACGGCGGCCACAGCCTGCTTCAGAGCGATATTTCGTGGGCGTTCCGTCAAGCCCAAGCGCGCGCAGCCCACTCCCACCGCACCGGAAGAAACCAACACTACTCGATGGCCTTGTTGCTGCAAACCGGCCAAAATCTCGACTAATGTAGCAATAGTTGAGAGAGCTAAGTTCCCGGTAGTCGATCGAGTAAGTGTCGAAGTTCCTATTTTAACAACAATAGTTTGAGTCATCGGTTATTAGTTATTAGTTATTAGTTATTAGTTATTAGTTATATTATCTGCGATCGCACGCCCGCAATCAAATTGATTTGTAGTGAAAAATGCAAGTCTTCATAGGAAGCATCTCAGTTTTGCATTTGTAGTGCTGTTTGCGATCGCGATCGTTGTATAATTGGCGATCGGGGACAGCACTAATATCAACTGACAACTGTCAACTGCCAACTGTCAACGGGAGCATCTCATTTTCGCAAAAATATTTTTTTTTACAGTGCGAGCGTCCCCGCTCGCGTGCTTTGTAAAGCACGCGAGCGGGACAGCACTACTACAAATGCAAAACTGAGATGCACCAACTGTCAACTGTCAACTGTCAACTGCCAACTGCCAACTGTCAACTGTCAACTGTCAACTGTCAACTGTCAACTGTCAACTGACTACTTTCTGCTATCAAGAGAAGCACCCAAAGCTTGAGACACCCAAACTTCAAAAGAACGCACCGGATACTTGCGAAGCGCATACCCAGCATCAACCATTGGCTCAACTAAAATAGTAAACATACCCAAACGATTGCCGGCCAAAACATCAGTAAAAAGTCGATCGCCCACCATCGCCACCTGTTCCACCGGCAAATTCATCGCCGTCACCGCTTTTCGCAACTTGCGCCGCGACGGCTTAGCCGCACCAGTGATGTAAGGTAGATTCAAAGACTCAGCAATTCGACCGATCCGAGTCTGACTTAAATTATTGCTCGCCAACCACAGCGATACTATAGGTTTAATTTCTGCCACCCACAGGCTGAGTTCCTCAGAAGCATTCATTGCTGTAATGGGAACGAGAGTTTCATCCACATCCAACACTAATCCTTTAATATGATATTTCTCAAGAATATCAGCCGTTAAATTTACGACCGAATTGCCTAGAACTAAGTCTGGCTGTAGTAGTTTTCCCCAAGTCATAATGATTTTAGATTTTAGATTTTAGATTTTAGATTGAGAAATAAGAAGCGGGAAGTTAAACATTCAAAAAGTCAAAAGTAAAAAGTCAATAATTATGGCTTTTGCTTTGTAATATCGTTTTCGTTTGCATCCGAATCAGCATTTTCGGAGTGTAGTGCTGTCCCGCTTGCTCATGAGAAGCCTCAAACGCTCGGTATAATTCCGATGTAGCCGAATCCAATATAACTTTTGACTTTTTACTTTTAGCGGTTCTCAAGCGTGGTGAGGTATGCCCACGGAGGCTGCCCTATGCCCTATGCCCTATGCCCTATGCCCTATGCCCATGAGTACCTCATATGAAAGCTCGAAAGGCTATATGTATTAGTCCTTGGCCATCTATTGACCCGATCGCACTTTCTGGTCAACTTGAGCCACAGCAGCATCGTGTTCCGCCTGAGTGCGGCTGAAAATGTGAGTGCCGTCGTATCGAGCCATAAAATACAGGTATTCTGTATTTTCAGGAGCCAGAGTCGCTTCCAGACTTGCGATTCCCGGAGCTGCGATAGGAGTTGGCGGCAGCCCTACATTCATATAGGTATTGTAGGGAGAAGGCGTTTCCACCTGCTTAAAAGTCAGAGGTTTCTCCTTGGTTTGTCTGATGCCGAGGGCGTATTCCACCGTCGGATCGGAACCCAATTTCATGCCCTTATTCAAGCGACTGGTAAATACCCCAGAAATGCGATGGCGTTCGGAAGCAACCACAGCTTCTTTTTCTACAATACTCGCCAGCGTCACCCATTCTTTCAAAGAAAGCTTAGTATTGTTCTGATTTTTTTGAAAGACCGGTAAAGCTATCCGCTCGAAACGGCCGAGCATTTGTTTGATCACAGCTTCCGGGCTGACTGCATCGCCGTCTAACTGATAGGTATCCGGGTACAAAAACCCTTCCAAATGAGGCAAGCCACTGGGTAGCCAAGGGTAATCAGCGTAGGGAACTTGACTCGCCGCCGCCATAAAATCCTTAGCCGGAAAAAAACCTTGGGCTTCAAAATAAGTGCTCATTTGTTGCAATGACCACCCTTCGGGAATCGTGAAACTCTGCTGTACGACTTCACCTTTCCAAATTTTTTCAGCAACCGCACTCAGAGGCTGAGTCGGTGAGAGTTGGTAAGTTCCGGCTTTAAAACCTCCGTCGCGGTTTTGCATAGTCAGCCAGCGGGCCCACATATTCCATGCTCCTGCCGATCGAATTAAGCCCGCCGCTTCCAAATCCTGCCCGATTTTTTGACTGGAAGTACCGGGGGGGATTTGAATCGAAACAGCAGCATCCTTGGACGGGGGAGTTGACTCGGCGGCTGTTTTAGGAGGGGCAGAAGCCCAGCTCCACCAAGCCCAGCCCTGCCAAGCGCCAACTCCCCAAATTGCAGGCAGCAACGCCAGATAAAACAACCATTTAGAGACTTTCGGGGATTTTTTTTGGCCCTCGCGCGCGCTGCCTTTGGTCAGTTGTTCTTTACTCATAATCCGTTGTCCTCGATAAGCGGCGATTAAGTAGCGACTAATGAGTGATGACCTGCGATTGATGACCGAAAAGTTACGGATACCAGCCCTTGAAAATATGCCCTTCACGCTGCCCAATTCTATAGCCCGAGCTGACAGGAAGGCGGAATCAGGGAAAAAGTTCGATCGACCTAGCAGTTGACTTTTGTCTAAAATAGTCAAATATTCTGCTTTTTGCCCTCATGCCTTCTGCAATTAGAGATTGCAGGTCGATCGAGTATACATCATCAACCCGAAGCGGGCGGCCACTCTTGACACCGCCCCTACTCTAAACCAGTTTCTTTGCACTTCACAAGCCCAGCAAAACTGAACTCAATATCTAATCAAGCTCATCAAAGAACTGATCTTCTAGCATCGGCAACATCGGTTCCAGCCTTTGGAACTCTTCTTCCGAGAGCAATTCAGGCTTGCCGTCATCATTCATTCGAGCCAAGATAAAAAACGGGTCTAGAGGTGTATAAATGGCATATTCCTGCTCTTCGTGATAGAAGCTGGTCAACCACATTAGTTCCTCGAACTCTGACTCCTCATCGGGATCGGCATTAGGCTCCAAATCCTCGTCAGGAAATTCCGGCAATTCACCAACTACAGTCAGTGTCACCGCCGTGCGCCGGAGTGTCAAGTTCTGCTCTTGCAGGACAACTTTAGCAGTATCAAAAATTGTGTCTATTTCGGTCTCGTCTTCTACAGGAATTGCTGCTTCGTCGGTATCGTCTCCGTGCCAAGTAAAAATTTCTACAGGAGAGTCGATCGGCAACAGCAAGGCGTATTCTTGACCTTCTAGGTTCATCGAATATTCTATGTTGCAAGTTAGCGATCGCCCAAATTCATCCGTCAGGGTGACGGACGTTTCGTGGGAATTACCATTCTCTTTGCGGTATGGGGATGAGGACATCGCGTGTATCTTAATTTTCCGTCAATAATTCAGTAATCTTTGCTTGACAATTGGGGATTTTCGTGGCGATATTGGGCCTCTTCGGGCGATCGCCAGTCCACAAACTTAAACCGCGAGACTCGCGGCATTTTCCACAGGCGAGGAGTGCAGCGTTTAAATCTCAGCC
Organism: Microcoleus sp. PH2017_09_SFU_O_A; assembly: GCF_020738625.1. Classification (NCBI taxonomy): domain Bacteria; kingdom Bacillati; phylum Cyanobacteriota; class Cyanophyceae; order Oscillatoriales; family Microcoleaceae; genus Microcoleus; species Microcoleus sp. PH2017_09_SFU_O_A. The sequence goes on along the minus strand of NZ_JAEQCF010000083.1, from coordinate 22,112 downwards.
GAGTCCAGAGCGACACTGAGGACAAATCACAGTTATGTGCTGCTTCAGTACCGAGGTTCTGGGGAATTTTTTCCCATCTGTCAACGCTTACAGGTGTGCGTAGCAAACTTGCACAACTAGGATATCACGCCTCTGTTACAACCTATGAGGATTGGGAATGGCGCTCTTGCTTTTGTCTGCGCTCGTCTAGCCACTGCTGCAAAATCAAGGCCGCTGCTTTGCGATCGATCAAACCCTTATGGCGCGACGGGGACATCCCTTGGGCTTGGATCAGTTCCTCTGCGCCCACAGAAGTCAGGCGCTCGTCGGCGTATTCTAGGGGGAGTTCTAAGGCGGTGGCGATGCGAGTGGCGTATTTCTGGACTTTTCGGGCTTGAGTGCCCACTTCTCCGTTGAGGGAGTAGGGCAGGCCAGCCACCAAAATTTGCACTCTTCGCTCTTCCACGAGTTCTCTGAGACAAGCTACATCTCGATCGAAGGACGATCGTACCAGAGTAGTAATCCCCGTAGCGATTAAACCAGTGCCGTCACATCCGGCGATGCCGACTCGTTTGCTGCCGATATCTAATCCGAGGGCTGAAATCCATAATTTTTCGTTGAACATCAATCAATTTTAGATTTTAGATTTTAGATTTTAGATTTATTTGTTTCTGAGCCGGATATTTTTTTACGAACCGCGAAGACGCGAATAACGCGAAGGAAGAAGGGAAGAAGTTGGGTTTTTTCGGTTTGTAGTGAGGACTTTAGTCCGCATAAATAAGAGGACTAAAGTCCTCACTACAAACCCTTAATTTAGCCGACATTATATCAGAAATTAAGTTCTACTCTGGGGCGTCGCCGTCGATCGGCAATTCCGGCAAATTCAGAGGCAAAATGCTGCTAGCATCTGTTGCTCCAGATTCAGGATTTTGGCTGTTCAAAGGGTTAACTTGATTAGCTTGATTTTTTCCGGAGTCCAACAAAAAGGGCTTAATCTCAGACGACGCGGGCCCTGTTGTGGCTTCTCCAGCCATCGGGCCGAGCCAGGACATCCTACCCGGTACGGGTTTGCGAGTTGGCTGGAAGCTTTGCAGCATTTCTGATAGCTGGAGTCCTTCGAGGGAGACTAACTTGGACTCGCGCAATTTGTGCCACACCGATCGCGACATCAGCAAGCTGTGTTCCAAACGCACGGCTCCAAATTGCTCTAAATAAGCTTCCCGTTCCGGCTGATAGTCGGCGGAAGCCAGTTGCAGGCTTTGGACTGGGAAATCTTGAACGAGGCGCGCCATTTGGGATAGCAGTTCGGGGTACAACCAAGTGTAGGCCGGGTGCACTGTCAGTTGGGCGACGTGCGGCTGTTGGCCGTTGCGGGATAGCTGTATCTGAAAATAGCCGATCGCAGCTTTGCGCTGCGGTTCAAATACGTAGGCGCTGACTACCTCTGTTTTGCTCAGCCACTGTTTGACACCTTCAAATAAGGCGCCGAAGAAACTGGTTTTGAAGTCTTGAATGTGCCGATCGAATACTTGACGTACTAACGGCGGCATAGACGCGGTATCGAGTTGATATAAAAATTGAGCGTCAGCGTTGCTTACGGGCAGCAGGTTGGGCAAATCTGGCGTCGCGGAGGCCATTTCTTGGAGGCGTTCCGGGGCGATCGACCAATAAGTCATCTGGGCCAACGGCTGAAACCCGTTCTGGCGGTACAAGGCCAGGGAAGTTTTATCGCCGACATTCACCTCTAGCAGCCAGGTGCGTGCCTCCCAGACTGCCTCGAAGCAGTACCGCATCAGCATCGAACCAATGCCTTTGCTGCGGGCTTCTGGGTCTACCCCGACGCGATCGATCCGCCAAGTGCTGCGGGTGCGGTTGAAAGGAGAAATCTGAATTATGCCCTTAACTGTCCCCTCTTCTTCGGCAACATGGGCTCGAAACAGCGACTGACCAGGGTTGGGAAACAAGCTAAACAGCTTTAGCAGTCCGTACCAGCGACGAATCTGCTGAAACTTTTTACCTAGTACCAAGTCGCAGCTTGCGCCCTTGCGTTTTTCTGGTTGTTCGGCTGTTTCCGCGCACAATTGTTCCATCGCCTCGATGTCGCGGTACTGAAACGGGCGAATCACAACCTGGTTTTGGTTTTGGGAGGGAAATGAAGTCATATAGAAATTCTCAAGTGGTTATTTGTTATTGGTTATTGGTTATTGGTTATTGGTTATTGGTTATTGGTTATTGGTTATTGGTTATTGGTTATTGGTTATTGGTTATTGATGTCAACTTAATGTCAAACGTACTGCTGGTCTTCTGTTTACCGCTGAGGCCAGATCCCCCCTAGCCCCCCTTAAGAAGGGGGGGACAGGAGCATTCTCAAAGTCCCCCTTCTTAAGGGGGATTTAGGGGGATCTGGCCTCAGCGGTAAACAACATATACAAAGGCTTTTAGCTTTAACTTGACAGGCTTTGGTTGGCGAGTCACTCACGAAAGTTGAGAACCCTAATAGCACGAAACTGGACAAGAAAATTAAAAAATCAAATATCTTTAAGAAAGGGGAAGAGTTACGGAAGTTTTGAGTTCTCAACTTATAACTTTTAATTCTTCACCCTTTCTCGATCGATCTAAAATTAAAAATTTCAAATCATTAGTTTGATTTTTTAATTTTCAGTCTTCAACTCAAGATTTCTGTGGTAGAGGTCGAATTAACACAACCGGTGTTCGCTCGTCAGCATTCCCGGCGGGGTTGCTGCGTAACGCTTGCTCTAAAAATGTTACCGATAAATCGGAGGTCGCTGCTAATATCTTAACTGCTTTTAAGTCATTAGCGTCTACGATCGCCGCCGCAAGTCCAGTTTCTCGTTGAATTTCCTCTACAACTTGCTGGGGATTGTCCGGGCCGAGGACAATAAATTGGTCGAAGGGAGGCAAAGTTCCCGTAACATCGTCGATTAGCCTGGCTTGTTCCCCTGCAAGTTGGTAAAAGACTCCCGGTTTACCGAATATTTTAGCTATAGAGCCGATCGCAAATGCGGCCACTACACGCCAAGGCCCAACTACATCAACCAATGTCTGCATTCCGCAAGCGGTGGCCAAACTCGACATCGGCAAGAAAAACAAGCAGACTCGCTTGGCTACCCATCCGGGTTTGACTTCGCTGGGATGGCGGTAGCGTCCCTGCATCAAGGCTAAGGGAGTTTCGGCGAGGGCGACAATATCACCTTTGTTGGCGCGCGGTAACACGTAACGCTTGACAATTTCGACGGGATTGTCGAGTTCGGCGAGGATGTGGGTGCGAATTGGGAAGACTTCTGCAACGCCGACATTGCGGGCTGTGGGTACGGTGTCCGAGTTGGGAAATTGCAGCGGGACTACTACGTTGCGGACTCTGGGGATGCGCCCGCTTGGGCCGTAGGTGATGAAATGTATTTGCACCCAAGCTGACTGCAATTTGTTTAAATCTTGCCCTTGAATGTCTACGGAAACTTTAATTTTCGTGTTTTTTTGGGCTTTAACAATATAGCCGAACCAGTAATCGTCTGCTCTTGCTTCTGCGTCTTCGTGACCAGGAATGACTTTTGTCTGGGAAGTCACGCCGTCTAAACTTCCGTCTGACAGCAGTTTCACCTGTGCCCGCACATCTGGCAACATAATCTCGAACCGCTGTGTCAGATTGCGGAATTCCATTTCGCCAACCAACAGATAGCGGTTGGGTTCGTTTATGGCTAAGTGCCATTCTCCGGCTGTAAGTTCTAGTTTATTTGCACTCCCAGTCCGGCGATAGTTCAACTCTAGGCCCAATCCGCCCAATGCCAGCAGCGAACCGGCTGCTGCGATTCCTGTTGCTAAAGTCTCAATCACTCAAATCACCGCCAATAATATTTTGTGTTTACTGTAGTCGATCTCGGGTACTTCGAGATCCGATCCGGCAGTAATTGCATTTGCTGGGTTTGCTGGGGGGATGCCAGTTAGTAAATTTTGCTGTCAGCGGTTTGGATGTTGGCGGGCTGTGGGGATGGGATGTGCGATCGGTTGAGTTAAGATTTGAAATATCAAATTACTGAATTCGCGATGCCAGCTAAAGATATCTACCATGATGCCGTCAAGCAAGCGCTGATTAAAGATGGCTGGTTGATTGTAGCCGAAAACTATATGCTGGAATATGGTGGTGATAAACTTTATCCTGATATTGCCGCCGAAAAGTCGATAGCAGCAGAACAGCAAGGACGAAAAATTATTGTTGAGGTGAAGAGTTTTTTAGGCCGCTCTTTCATCAACGATCTAGAAAATGCAGTTGGTCAATATATCATTTATCGTAATGTTTTACAAGCCCAAAAATCTGAGTACGAATTGTATTTAGCGGTCGCAACTAGGGTTTATAAGGATGGTTTTCAAAAGAAACTCGCCCAATTAATTGTTGAAACTAATCGGGTGAAATTGCTAACTTTTGACACTGAAGAGGAGGTAATTGAGCGATGGATAAATTAGAGTATTATCGTCATTTGATTCGGAAAGTTTTAACTGAATATTACGAATTGGGGTCAAAATCGACCAATTCAAAGCTAGAAAATGTGCTGGTTTTTGACGAGGAACACGACAATTATTTATTGATGGTAATGGGTTGGCAGGGGGAAGAACGGATTAAGGTCAATACTATTCACGTGCGATTGCGGGATGGCAAAATTTGGATTGAGGAGGATTGGACAGAAGATGGGGTGGTGACAGATTTTTTGCAGGCTGGGGTTTCGCGGGAAGAGATTGTTTTGGCGTTTCATCCACCGCATTTACGGCAATATACAGAGTTTGCGATCGCTTAAGAAAGGCGATCGCCCTTCTAACTATCTCATCTAATTCGTTTAAAATTTAGATAAAAAGCAGCCACGATCCCTATGACACTAGCCATCACTCCAACCAAGCAGTATATCGAACAACGCAACGGAGGGTATTGGATTCAAGGAACTCGCATTTCCTTCGATTCAGTCGTTTATTCCTTCTTGAATGGAGAAGCACCCGAAAGCATTGCCCAAAATTTTCCACTTCTTTCGCTAGAACAGGTTTATGGTGCGATCGCCTTTTATCTTGCCAACCGAGAAATCGTTGATGCGTACTTAGAAGAAGGTGAAGCAGAATTTAAGGAATTGCAACAGTCTTTGAGACAAAAAAGTCCACTTCTGTACCAACAATTGATAACTGCTCAAAATCGGAAAAAAGGCGCATTATGACGAAAATTAGATTAAAAATTTGCGTTTTCATGCTTCTAGAAATCGCCACTATAGCTATCTTCGCTCCACAACTCACTAAGAGTGCGATCGCTCAATCCATCACAGACAAAAGCTGCGTCGCCGATATTGTAGGTGAAGATATTGGCTCACAAGTTAATATCAGATCGGGTGCTGGAAGCATTTTTAGCGTTGTAGGCACTGTATCGGTAGGAAATCTAGTCATTGTCGCTAATGATGACCAAAATAAAAGTGCTGTCGTATCTCCACTCAGTCGCAAAGATAGTGAAGGAAATGTCTGGTATTTGACGACAAGATTGAGAGCAAGTGAGTACAAAGGTTGGATCAAAGCAGACTTTTTGAAACTCAGATGTCCTAATCCCTAGGTGTGGCGCTCAAAAAGAGGAGGCACTCTGCACGGACTTTCTCTTTTATTTTACTTTAAATATGCGATCGCCCAAACAACTCTCGATCGCACTTATCCGATTCTATGTACTTAAGTATTTGCCACCAAACTTCAAGTATGAATTCGGCACAACTCCTACGAGAATTCCCTGATATTTATTTACCAGGACAGTGCGAACAACACCTCAACAACGCCCTTACCTCATTAACCTCGTTTCTCCGAGGAACTTAGAGAAACTTCTAGAAGTGCTGCTGTGCGGGCGAGGTATTAAATTCATTGTGAAAAATATTAGCTTAAACCATTTTTGGGTTAATATCGATACATAACCACAAATTAGGTGATACTCAAATAAAGGCGATCGCCCGATCGATGTCTCTTAAAAAAACAGCTTGCCTAAGTGTAGTCGAGCAAAAAGAATATCCGCATCGCTGCAATAGCGAATTGTCATATGCCATCATCCCAGGCTTCAATCTTTAACAAACTCATAGGTAGCGCCCCGCTGCGAGCTGTTTTGATTGTCCCCTTCGTGTTACAAATCATGGGGGCGGTCGGCATTGTTGGCTACTTATCTTTTCGCAACGGACAGAAAGCAGTCAACGATTTGGCATCTCAACTGCGGACTGAAGTCAGCAGCCGCATTGACCAGCATCTGGACAGCCAACTCGACACAGCACGCCACCTTGCTCAAGTTAATGGTGATGCCTTCGATGTGGGATTGCTCGATCCCAAAGATTTAGATAATATGGCTCGTTTTTTCTGGAAACAGATGCAATTGTTTAATGTCGGCTACATCAGCTTTGGCGCTCCAGGAGGCGAGTATGCGGGTGCTGGATATCAAACAGATCAAAATATTATTTCTGGCATCAGCAATCCAAAGCAACGTGGCAATCGAGATCATTACTTTTACAATACAGATAGTCAGGGCAATCCCACTAAGCTTGCTGAGATATTTAAAAATTTTGAGTTCGAGAAAGAACCGTGGTACTCAAACACGGTTAAAGCTGGAAAACAGACATGGGTTTTATATCAGTGGACAACCACGCCTTATCCTCTGTCTGTTTCTGCAAACAGACCGATTTATGACAAGAACAATCAACTAATTGGTGTCATAGTCATCGACCAGCGTCTTTCGGAAATTAGCGATTTTTTGCGTAAATTGAAAGTCAGTAAATCGGGCAAAACGTTTATTTTGGAACGCAGCGGGCTAATTGTTGCGAGTTCCAGCACCGAGCAACCTTTTAAATTGATTGATGGCAAGCCTAAACGGTTAAACGCATCAGAAAGTAGCGATGTGCTGATCCGATCGACATCTCAATATTTAGTTAAGCATTTTGGCGATCTCAACAAGATTAAAGATAATCAACAGCTTGATTTCTTGCTGAATAAAGAACACCAGTTTGTCCAAATTTTACCCTGGAAAGATGAGTGGGGATTGGATTGGTTGGTAGTTGTGGCGGTTCCTGAATCGGATTTCATGGGGCAAATTAATGCTAATACTCGCACTACGATTCTATTTTGTATCGGCGCCTTAATTGTGGCTACGGTTGTGGGTTTTTACACTTCCCGCCTGATTGCTGGGCCGATCGCACTATTGAGCCAAGCATCACAGGATTTCGCCTCTGGGAAGTTCGATCGCACTGTGGAAGTCTCCGGTAAGAATGAACTGGGTGTGCTTTCGGAATCCTTCAACGATATGGCGCAGCAACTGCGCGACTCTTTTACAGCCCTAGAAAATACCAACCTCGAACTCGAACATCGCGTCGAAGAACGCACCGTAGAACTCAAAATTGCCAAAGAAATGGCAGACGGCGCCAACCGCGCCAAAAGCGAATTTTTGGCTAACATGAGCCACGAATTGCGAACTCCCCTCAACGGCATTTTAGGCTACGCACAAATTCTCCAGCGCAGCGAACCGATGACGCAAAAAGGACGCAGCGGTGTTGATATCATTTATCAGTGCGGTTCGCACCTGCTAACGCTGATTAATGATGTCTTGGATTTGTCGAAAATTGAAGCCCGGAAACTCGAATTGCATCCCACAGCTTTTCACCTACCTTCATTCATCCAAGGTGTTGCGGAAATCTGCATGATTCGCGCCCAGGAAAAGGCAATTACCTTTGATTTGCAGATTGATTCGCAACTCCCGACAGGGGTTTGCGGTGATGAAAAACGTTTGCGCCAAGTGCTGCTAAATTTGCTGGGAAATGCAACTAAGTTTACGGAAAAAGGCGGAGTGGTTTTTCAGGTTGATGTGATTAAAGATGCTGAGTTTTCCGATTCAAGTTCTCAGTTAAATTTAAATCAAAAAATATATAAAATTCGCTTTACAGTTGAAGATACAGGCCCGGGAATGACCGCAGTACAAGTTAAGAAAATATTCTTGCCTTTTGAGCAAGTAGGTGATGTGAAAAAACAATCGGAAGGTACTGGATTGGGACTTGGGATCAGTCAAAAGATTGTGGGCTTAATGCAGAGTGAAATTGCGATCGACAGTCGTGCAGGAGTTGGCAGTATTTTTTCCTTTGAAGTGTCACTCCCGGAGGCGCAAAATTGGGCTGATAGTTCGAGAATCGTCGAACAGGGCGCTGTTTTGGGTTACTTGGGTGAAAAACGCAAAATTCTGGTGGTGGATGACAGGTGGGAAAATCGGGCTGTGCTGGTGAACTTGCTAGAACCGATCGGCTTTAAGATGATTGAAGCGGCTGATGGTAAGGAAGGACTCGATATCGCTTTAGCCACCAAACCCGATTTAATCCTCACCGATTTAGCGATGCCGGTGATGGACGGATTCGAGTTTTTGCACCAAATCCGCGCTCATCCTCAACTGCGAGATGCGATCGTGCTAGTGTCGTCTGCAAGCGTGTTTGAGATCGATCGCCAAAAGAGCCTGGATGCAGGCGGAAATGATTTTTTGCCAAAACCAGTACAAGCAGATGTATTGCTAGGCTTACTTCAAAAATATTTGCAATTGGACTGGGTATATGACGACACAGTAACTGCGCGTAAAAAAGCGCAAAATGCGATGCCAAATGAAATGCAGATTCCGGCGATCGAGATTTTACAGTTATTAGATGAACAAGCTCAATCTGGCGATTTAGATGCGGTAATCGAGATTGCCGAGGAAATCCAAACAGCGAATCCAGAACACGCGATTTTTGCCCAAAAAATACTCGTTTTGGCAGAAGGTTTTCAAGTCAAAGAGCTGCGGGCATTGATTCAAGAACATTTATCAAAAGTTTAAGGGGGAAAATCATGCTTGAGTCTGATAAAAAATTTATTTTGATAGTAGATGACAGTGCCACCAATTTGTCTGTGCTGTCGCAAGCCTTAAAAACAGCAGGCTACAAAGTGCGGGTAGCCGTGGACGGAGAATCGGCGCTCGTTATGCTAGAAAAATGTCCGGTCAATCCGGCAAAAAACTTTTTTCCAGAACTAATTTTGCTAGATGTGCAAATGCCGGGAATCGACGGCTTTGAAACCTGTCGCCGAATTAAAGAGAACCAGCTAACAAAGGCAATTCCAGTCATTTTTATGACTGCTTTAGCAGATGCCGAAAGTAAGATGAAAGGATTGTCATTAGGTGCGGTGGATTACATCACAAAACCTTTTGAACAAGACGAAGTAATTGCGAGAGTTAACATTCACTGGCGGCTCAAAGAGTTGACCGACAATCTGGAACAGCAAGTTACAGAACGCACTTGCGCTTTACAAAAAGCCCAAGTCAAGGTAGTGCAGCAAGAAAAACTGTCCGCCCTGGGACAACTCGTGGCGGGAGTCGCCCATGAAATTAACAACCCGCTGAGTTTTATGGTCAGCAACATTGCGCCTGCAAAGGAATATCTTACTGAGATTACAGAACTTCTTAGCCTTTATCAAAAATATTATCCTGAACCTCCATCAGATATCGCTAGCAAGATTGAAGACATAGATTTGGAGTTTGTGATCGAGGATTTTTCTCACTTGTTAGATTCCATGGAAGTAGGCACTGAGCGCATTAAAGATATTTCGCTGTCGCTGCGAAACTTTGCTCGTTCGGATGGAGATACTGTGAGCGCGATTGAGCTGCACCAAACTCTAGATAGTACGCTGTTGCTGTTAAAACACCGACTCAAGGATCAAGGATGTCGCCCCGCCATTGAAGTTATCCAAAACTACGGTGAATTGCCCCTAATTAAATGCTATCCCGGCCCGATGAACCAAGTGTTTATGAATTTGCTGGCAAATGCGATTGATGCTGTGGAAGAGGCTTGGGAAAAAGACCAGCGTCCTCTGAATATTACGATTAGTACGGAAGTTTTGCGCGAAAGTGCGATCGTCCGAATTGCGGATAACGGGTTGGGAATGACGGAGGAGATTCAACAACATTTGTTTGAACCTTTGTTTACCACGAAAGCGGTTGGTAAGGGCACGGGGCTGGGATTGTCGATCGCTAAGCAGATTGTGAGTGATAAGCACGGCGGTCAATTGTTCTGCAAGTCTATCGCCGGGAAAGGTACTGAATTTGCGATCGAACTTCCTATTTAATTTTATAGAAGAAGGAAGAAGGAAGAAGGAAGAAGGAAGAAGGAAGAAGGAAAGCAATGGTTTCAGCTATTAATAACTTCCTAACTGTGTCGGCTTGAAATCAAAGCCGATGATATCGGAATTATAGCCGAGTGCGAGCGTTCCCAATCGCGATCGATCGCGAGAGTGCGAGCAATTATTCTGAACCCTTACGAGGGATTATTCTGAACGCGAGCGGGGGGTTATTCTGAACGCGAGCGGGGGGTTATTCTGAACGCGAGCGGGGACGCTCGCACTGCACAACATCAATAGCTAATTTGCAAAGTCACAGAAGCATTTACCTGCTGTTCCCCTCCTATCACCGGTGTTGGAAGAGCAATATCACCAGCAGCACGAACACCACCAAAATTCTGGTACACAGGAGGCGGTGCGGAAGCACCGTTGACTTGAATGCTGAGAATTTCTCCCCGCTTGAAGTTGAGCGCGTTTAAGACTGCATCTGCTTGCGATTGAGCGTCTTGAGTTGCTTTTTTGAGTGCTTGTTTTTGAGCTTGGGCGATCGCACTTTCGGTAGCTACAAAGCTCACACCTTGAATTCGGGTTGCTCCGGCGCTCACTGCATCGTCTAGCAAAGTGCCAGCAGATTGAGTATTGATACGAAAACTGACGGTATTTGTAGCAGTATACCCTATTAATAAGCGCTGTTGGTTGTTTTCGTAGCTGTAATTCGGGTTGAGGGAGATGCCGGTAGTTTCGAGTTTTTGTACTTGGCGCGATCGCAGTAACTCTACCACAGCGGACGATCGCTTTGCCGCTTCCTGCTGCACCTCGGCCGCCGTTTTTCCCTGCACCTCAACCCCCAAATACACGAAAGTTTGAGTTGTCGGAATCGCTTCCACACCTCGCCCAGTAACCGTTAGCGTTCTGATCCGCTGTTCTTGAGCCTGTACCGGATCTAATCTCACAAAACTAACGAGAGTTAAGGTTAAACATAACGCTGTTAGCAGACTGCGGAAATTGATTCTAGTATTGCGTTGCAAATTTGAATTCATAAACTCGATGCTCCTCACATACAACAGATGATATACTTGACCTTCGCACTGGAATTGCTAAAGATTCAGCCTGTTACGTTTTTAGCAACTAAAAATTTTAGTCATTAGTCATTAGTCATTAGTCATTGGTGCATCTGGGTTTGGCAAATATATCTGTAGGGGCGAAGCATGACCGCAGTGAATATGAAATTATAACTAATAACTTATATGCGGTCATGCTTCGCCCTCTTCAAAACCCAGATGCACCCTTGGTCATTAGTCATTAATCATTGGTTATTAGTCATCAGTCATTATTTTTTATATGCAATCCTTAAAACAAGCTGCCCGCCAACTCAAAAAAGAGACTTACGCTGTTTATTTAGCCAGTACAGACCAAAGAGTACCTTGGTACGCGAGAGTTTTAGCAGGTGTTACAGTTGCCTATGCCTTTAGCCCGATCGACTTAATTCCCGACTTCATCCCAATTCTCGGCTACTTGGACGATTTAATAATTGTACCATTAGGAATTTGGTTGGTAATCAAGATGATTCCGCCACAAGTTTTAGCCGAGTGTCGGGAAAAAGCAGCCGCGGAAATAGAGCGAGGAAAACCGATAAATAGGACAGCCACTGCTGTAATTATTGCCATCTGGATTAGCTTGGGAATATTAGCTGCTATTTTGCTGAAACAAATATTGAAACGTTAGAATACCCGGCGGTTGAAACCGCGGCTATACAGACAAAACCCGAGCTCAGAGGGGTTGAAGAATAAGCAGTGAAAATTATCTTATTTTATTCAGTCCGCGAAGGCGGACATGGTTTGTGTAGACGCGGTTTCAACCGCCGTCTTATGGCGGACATCGTTTGTGTAGGCGCGGTTTCAACCGTGCGTCCGATATTCATGATATTATATTGTAGGGCGATCGCGCCTGACCTTAAAAAAACTCCCCGTATCAAACACTAAGTATTATTTATCCCTTAAAAAAATCCCAGAACTAACTATCCAACTATGACTCAAACTACCGATCACCTCAGCCACCTCAACCCATCCCAGCGCCAAGCAGTCGTCCATTACAACGGGCCGCTGTTAGTAGTAGCAGGCGCCGGTTCCGGGAAAACCCGGGCTCTAACTTACCGCGTAGCTAACTTAGTTCGCACCAACCGAGTCGATCCTGAAAATATTCTAGCGGTGACATTTACCAATAAAGCCGCTAGGGAGATGAAAGAAAGAATTGAGAAATTGCTGGCGACTCAGCAAGCTGAAGCGGAATATGGCAAACCTTTGGCAGATTTAGCGCCGGAAATACAGACGAAATTGCGATCGCAAATTTACCACAGAATTACCAAACAGATTTGGATGGGGACTTTCCACTCTCTGTGCGGCCGGATTCTCCGCTACGACATTGAGAAATATCAAGACGAAAAAGGCCGCCAGTGGAAGAAGAATTTTTCGATTTTTGACGAGTCAGATGCTCAAACTCTCGTCAAACAAATCGTTACCAAAGTCCTCAACCTCGATGATAAGAAATTTGACCCGCGCAAAGTCAGATATGTCATCAGCAACGCTAAAAATAAAGGTTGGTCGCCTCAAGAATTCCTCGCCGCCGAACCGGATTATAGAGGGCGCGTAATTGCCGATGTTTACAGTCGCTACCAAGATGCTTTAGCAGCTAACAACGGCTTAGATTTTGACGATTTAATTCTCGTTCCAGTTAAACTATTATCCCAAAATGAGCAAGTTTTAAATTATTGGCATAGAAAGTTTTGCCATATTTTAGTAGACGAATATCAAGATACTAACCGCACTCAATACGATTTGATTCGGATGTTAGTCACGAATAACGTTGACCCGAAACAGTTTGATAAATGGCAAAATCGCTCGATTTTTGTCGTGGGCGATGTCGATCAATCAATTTACAGTTTTCGGATGGCAGATTATACTATCTTGCTGGAATTTCAAGAGGATTTCGGCGATGGTTTGTCGGACGAGAAGACTCAGACAATGGTAAAATTAGAGGAGAATTATCGATCGCGCGAAAACATCCTCGAACTCGCCAACCACTTGATAGAACACAATACCGAACGCATTGATAAGGTTCTGCGCCCGACTCGCGAACCCGGAGCTCCGGTTGTGGTGTGGCGCGCTGACAACGAAATAGATGAAGCGCAATTTGTAGCTGGTCAAATTCAAACGCTGAAGCGCCAAAACTCCGAATACGAACACGGTAGCAACTTTGCAATTCTCTACCGCACAAACGCTCAATCTCGCTCCTTTGAAGAAGCGTTAATGTACTTAGATATTCCCTACAATATTGTCGGCGGGCTGAAGTTTTACGATCGCAAAGAAATCAAAGATATCTTAGCATACCTGCGAACGATCGCCAATCCCGACGATAGCGTCAGCCTCAAACGCATCATCAACACTCCCCGCCGCGGCATTGGCGACACCACATTTGGTAAAATCGAAGAGGCTGCAACTCAGTTGGGGATTCCGTTGTGGGAAATCCTCAGCGATGAGTCTTCTGTAAATACTCTCGCAGGGCGATCGGCAAAAGCGATCGTTAAGTTTGCCCAAATGATCGGTAATTGGCAACAAAAACTTGAAACTACGTCCGCGTCACAAATTGTCCAAGGAATTATCGAAGATTCCGGTTACATTGACGATTTGAAAAACCAAGGAACCGAAGAAGCCGAAAATCGGATCGAAAACGTTCGAGAATTGTACAATGCGGTGATCCAATTTGAAGAACAAAACGAAGAACCGACCCTCACATCATTTTTAGCAAAAGCATCTTTAGCATCCGATTTAGATGACTTGAAAGAAGACGATTCCCGCGTATCGCTGATGACGCTGCACTCAGCCAAAGGGTTAGAATTTCCCGTAGTCTTTCTCGTCGGAATGGAACAGGGTTTATTTCCCAATTTCCGCAGTTTAGATGACCCAAAGGCGATCGAAGAAGAACGCCGTTTGTGCTACGTCGGCATCACTCGCGCCCAGGAATTGCTATTTCTCACTCACACTCGCGAACGCCGCCTCTGGGGAGGATACCGCGAACACTGCACGCCTTCGCTATTTTTGGGAGAATTGCCAACACATTTGTTGGCTGGAAGTACGAAGAAAACTAAGACAGCTAAAACGGCTGCATCCCAGGGAAAAACTAATAATTCAGCAGCCCATTCTGGGAGTTCTCCATCAGAGTGGAAAGCTGGGGAACGAGTTTTTCATCATGCTTTTGGAGTTGGAGAAATTACTCACGTTTTGGGAGTAGGCGATAAAACTAATCTGGCAATTAAGTTTACAGGTTTGGGCCGTAAAATCATCGATCCGAGGACGGCGAAGTTGCAGCGAGTGTGATAGAAAATTCGTGTCGGCGGGTTGAAGAAGACCCGGCGGTTGAAACCGCGTCTATACAGGCAAAACCCGCCTCCGCGGGTTGAAGAATGGACGGTAAAAATGCGATAAAAATTACGTTTTTGTCTTCAGTCCGCGGAGGCGGACATCGTTTGTGTAGACGCGGTTTCAACCGCCGGATTTTCTAAGTAAAAAGCAGAAATAAAAACATAAACTCTTATGTCTTACAGTCAATTTACAACGATCGGCAAAGTTAAAGAAGCCTTCAATCTCACAGTAGTGGAAGGAATCAGATTTTTGCCGGAAATTGAGCCGATCGCACCTGCAACAGCCTTGCAGACCATGCTGGAGACAAATTTGCCTTGGGCGATCGCCACCAGCACCGAAAAAGCCCGTTCTGAAGCCATTATCAACCCTGTCTTGCTGGAAGTTCGCAGGATTCTCAACCAACAAATCAGCGTGTTTTCGGGTGAGGAATTCAATGTCGATGCTGCTGTTGGACTTACAGGAGTCTGCGATTTTCTGATCAGTCGTTCCCCCGAACAATTAGACATTGAAGCCCCAGCCATTGTGATGGTAGAAGCTAAAAAAGGAGATTTGAAAGTAGGTTTGGGGCAGTGTATTGCGGAAATGGTGGCGGCCCAGAGGTTTAATGAAGCGAAAGGGCGATCTATCTCAGCCATCTACGGTAGCGTTTCCAGCGGCACAGCTTGGCGGTTTCTCAAGCTAGAAGGGCAAATAGTGACGATCGATCTTACCGACTATCCCCTACCTCCCGTCGATCGAATATTGGGATTTTTAGTGTGGATAGTACGCCAAAATTAGCATCATATCAAATCTGCTTTTCTCTGAACAGGCAAGATGCCTGTTCCACAAAGAGTGAATTTTTTTGTGGAACAGGCATCTTGCCTGTTGCTAAAAGACTTATTAAGAATGATACAACATCTTATATCTTATTCGTCGGCAATTTCAACCATTACTAAGGATCGCTTACAATTTTAATTATTGTGGGATGGGCGTCCCGCCCGTCCAGAAAAGACGGGCGGGACGCCCATCCCACAAATATGTGTAAATTATTTAATTTCTATTACTAAACAACCAAAGTCCGAACAGAAGGGGACTCAAAAGAAATAATTCAAAGCTATCGCGTAGGAAACCTTCTGGCTTAACAGTCAAGATGCCTGTTCCACAATAAAATTTACTCTTTGTGGAACAGGCATCTTGCCTGTTCCTAAAATACTTATTAAAATGATCCAACATCTCATATCTTATTCGACTACCTGAGATTCCACACGCCTGTATTTACCAGCCAAACGTTCTCGACGCTGGCGGCGGTTGTCAGCTTCAAATATGGCAATTGCTTCATCTAACTTCAAATTGAAAGCGTCCAACTGTCGGCAGACTTCACGGATATTTTCAACGTGTCGCTTTCTGGTTTCAGCATCGGGGATTCTAGGTTGTTGATTCATCGTAAGTTCCAATCCATTTTGATTTCTTGAATGCTTGCTGCTGAGGCATCGACAATAGCCTCTCCGTCTTCTATCGTTCCATACAGAAAGTTTAACGTATCCGCAGTCGCAGCGGGTTGAGATTCTGTCACCTGCTGCAAAAGCCTGTACAAACGATTGTAAGAGGTTCTCAACCTTTCCTTAATATTATCCAGAGATTCTAGTTCCGGGAGTGTTGCTTCTGTCTCGCCAAACTGCTGCATGAATATATATTCTGTGGCGGTTGTTTCGTTGAGGATTTCCACTAGCCGTCGCTGCAATGTGAAAATTGTGTTCAGGATGTCATCAGGTAGCTTTGCCATTGTCCTTGATTTTTAGGGATAACTCAGACATGATAGAGGAGACGGCAGTGCCGTGTCCCTACAATGTTATTCTAAATAGGGACACGACACTGCCGTCTCCTAATTTCTGCTACTAATAATTCCAATGCAACCGGAAACGAGATCACTCCTCAAATCTAAAATCTAAAATCGATTGACTTCCCTGCTTCGCTAATAACGCACTTCCATAGGCAGCGGCAGTATGAATCGGCGTTTGAACAGGCACTTTCAAATAACGCTGACGAATCGCACTCCAAACCAGATTTTTGGCGCCGCCGCCAGCAGTATAAACTTTAGTCAAAGGAGTTGCACCGAATTCTTGCAATAATTGATATCCCCGCGCTTCAATCCGCGCGATGCTTTCTAACAAACCGTGCAGAAATTCTACTGAATCAGTCGGACGCGGTTCGATTCTCGGCGGCAAATTGGGGTCATTAATTGGAAAGCGATCGCCCTTTTTCAACAACGGGTAATAATCCAGTAAACTCTCTTGATCTGGATCGATTTGTGTGCTATAATTTCTTAACTCAGCATCAGTAAAAAAGTGTCGCAGCACCGCACCTCCCGTATTAGAAGCACCTCCAACTAACCACAAATCGCCTGCCAGGGCGGGCACGGGGGCACCGCCCCTACAAAGGGGGGGGAAACGATGGCTGTAAATTCCGTATCTCGAATCATCTACGCGGGTATGACTTAACAGTTTCACAGCTAAAGTTGAACCGAGAGAAGTTACTGCTTCCCCCGGTGAATTGACACCGCTTGCTAGAAATGCTGCAATGCTATCGGTTGTGCCAGCATAAACTGTACAATGGCGTGGAAATCCGAAGCGATCGCCCACTTGAGCCCTCAATTCCCCTACAGGCGTGCCCGGTGCGACAACTTGCGGCAATTTAGGCGTTACAGCGCCCGCAATTCCCTGGATCAGCCAATCGGGATAGCACAAAGTATCAACATCGAAACCGAGTTTTAAAGCATTGTGATAGTCGCTAATTCCCAATTTTCCGTGCAGCAAAAACGCCAACCAATCGGCTTGATGCAGGAAATAAAGCTTCTCAATAACAGGCAAGATGCCTGTTCCACAAAGACTGAATTGTGTTGTGGGGTGGGCTTCTAGCCCGCCCTCCTGCCACCAGAGGAGTTTGGCGAGGCTGGATGTGGCGCTTAAGACTGTGTGGTTGGCTGGTGCGATCGCCCGTAACCTCTCTGTCACCGCTGCACCGCGCCCATCGTTGTATAAAATCGGCTCACATACGGGTATACCTTGCGTATCGCACAGCATGACTGTGGAGGATGTGCCATCAAGGGCGATCGCGCTTACCTGATTGCGGATGGTTGCGGGGATTTGCTCAATTACAGCCGAGAGTGCATTTTGCCACACCGAGGGCAATTCCGGCTGTTGTGCGTCGGCAAAAGTGTATTCTGTTTCACAATGGATTGTACCCTGGGAGTCGATGATTGTCGATCGAGCGCCCGTAGTACCGAAATCTATTCCCAAATAAAGATTCATTTATAGCAGTTGACAGTTGACAGTTGACAGTTGACAGTTGACAGTTGTTGTAGGGTGTGTCGCCATTGAAAATCCCTCAACACAAATCGACAATCGAGCGAGCGACGCACCTGTGCATAGACGTAAAGTAGTTGTAGGGTGCGTCGCCCTTGAAAATCCCCCAACACAAATCGACAATCGAGCGAGCGACGCACCTGTGCCTAGACGTAAACTAAGCAAACCAAACAATTCTTTTGTAGCCAAACTTTTTCTAAATCATCTAAATATAAACGAATTTGGCTCAAGATTAACTCTCCCCTTTGCATCCATTAGCTAAGCGATCGTACTCAGCTTCTTCCGCCGCAATATCAACATTTATCTGCTCTTGATTTGCGTAGTAGTAAGCGAGTGATCCATGAACTTGGGCTAAATTTAAGTGAGAAATTTCAGCAATAATTTCTTCTGGACTCATCCCCATCTTGTACCAAACGGCGATTCGCTGAACGGTGATTCTAGTTCCTGCGATGCGGGGGCGATTTCCACAGGTTTCTGGTGTGGAAATTATCAGAGTGCCAATATCAGTTAAAGTTGGCATATATTTGAATCTGAGGTTAAAAATGTCAACTTAATTATAGCATAGGTTTATTATCATTTCAAGGCTTAGGTATGGGGGCGAGAAACCCGGTTTCTACGACTTTTGTGTTGAGTGACGATAAATATAGCAAGAAACCTGGTTTCACCAGATTATCGTGCTTCGACATATTCACATAGCGTAGTTGGTTCGGGAATGGGTAAACCTTCCTCTCGCAATCCTTCTAAGTGAAATTCGATCGCTTCTTTAATTTGCTGCTGTACTTCTGCAAGGGTTGCGCCTGTGGCTGCACATCCGGGTAAATCGGGCGCGTAAGCTGAATAGTTATTCGGTGTTTTTTCGATCAGAATGGCATAACGCATTATTCAGCCTCGACTTTAGAGTAGATTATCTTTGAGAAGTTGAGCTTTGACATCCTCTAGGCTAATGCCTTTTCCTTCTCGAAATTGCTGGCGAGACTTCCTAACTCTTTCTTTAAATAGGGGATGATTTTCTAAATCGTAATCAAAGGCATCATCTTCATCAGAAAAACCCCGCAATACACCGATCGCCTTTCCTTCTTTCAAGATGATAATGTCTTCTGCTTCGGCAAGTTTCAGGTATTTTGAGACATCTGTTTGTAAGTCGGTCAAAGTGACTGTTTTGATTATCTATTCCTCCGTTGGTTCAGTAGTTTTTCCTTCACGCAACAGCCATTGGGCCGCTTGTGATCTAGGAACAATTACGATAATTTATACAATATTGTACCGAACGTCATAGAAAATACGAATTTCATCAACTCTCAGGCGATATTGCGGTTTATCCATCTCCCGCAAGCGTTTAATTCTGCTTTTGCTTTCTTGGCTGGGATTGTGTAGGAGATGGGTTTCAATTGCATCGATTACTTTACTGCGATCGGTTTATCTGAGACGTTTTAGGTCTTGCAAAGATTCGGTTGTAAACTCTATTTTATAGGGCATATCTAAGCTGTATGTATTTTAATTTGTATAGCCAGACGGGTTTTGGAATAGGCAATCAGGGTTTAGACACTGGCTCATAAAATATGCTTAGAGATTACAGATTAAAGCTCTCGATGCGATGCCAGCGGACATGGTGTTAAATGTCAAATAGCAGAGCCGGGTAAGGACACAGCATTGCCGATATGTGTCAACTTAACCCCAAAACCTTTGTATCTCTCGCTTTTATCCGAGGCCCGATCCCCCTAAATCCCCCTTAAGAAGGGGGACTTTGAGATCGCTCCGGTTCCCCCCTTCTTAAGGGGGAGTAGGGGGCAAGCTAAGGGGGGATCTGGCCTTAGGAATAAACAGCAATCTCTGACTACGTTTGACCTTAAGTTGAGACTAATAAGCAATGCCTAAGTCCCCACTCAAAACTCCTTAAACTTTTGTCCCGCACTCAGGACAAAACTTATTACTCGAAACATTCTTGGCGCCGCAACTCGGACAATAAATCAACTCCGCAGATTCCAATTTACTCCGTTCGGGTAAACCAACCATTTGAGCATTACTCTTACCTGGAACTACCATCGGATAGCAGTTTTCGTCCCTCGTCACCTTCACGTTCATCAGCACTGGGCCGTCGTGAGCAAGCATTTGCCCGATCGCACCCTCCAACTCATCCGGCCCTGAAACCAGCATCCCCTTCACGCCGTAAGCCTCAGCCAGCATCACAAAATCCGGCATCCCCACAGTCATGTTCGAGGACGAATAACGCTCCCCATAGAACGCTTGCTGCCACTGCCGCACCATTCCCTGCCAACCGTTATTTACAATCACAATCTTGACATTAATGCCGTATTGTGCTAAGGTTCCGAGCTCTTGAATATTCATTTGGATGCTAGCGTCGCCAGCAATACAAATCACTTGCTCGTTGGGTAGCGCCATTTTCGCGCCCATCGCCGCCGGCAGCCCGAAACCCATTGTTCCCAAACCAGCGCTGGAAATCCAGCGGCGCGGCCCGTTGTTTAAGAATTGAGCCGACCACATTTGATGTTGACCTACATCCGTTGTGTAGTAAGCATCCGGCGCTTGAGTCGCCAACTCCGAAATCACCTGCTGGGGAGACAAAATATCGGGGTAGTGAGGCACAACTAACGGATAATCCTGTTTCCAGCGATCGATCCTGTGCAGCCATTCCCCAGTTTGTCCGGCAGTTCCCGAAACACCAGTTTCCCGACAGCGGCGCAGCATATCCATCAAAACTTGCCGGACATCTCCGACAATCGGCACGTCTGGGCCGCGATTTTTGCCGACTTCCGCCGGATCGATATCGATGTGAATCACCTTCGCCCGCGCGGCAAACTCGTCTAGTTTTCCCGTTACTCGATCGTCAAACCGAGCTCCGACAGCAATCAACAAATCGCACTCGGTAACGGCAAAATTAGCATAAGCAGTGCCGTGCATCCCCAGCATTTTCACAGACAGAGGATGGTTTTCATCAAATGCACCTTTGCCCATCAGCGTTGTCGTGACAGGTAATTGGAACATCTCGGCGAGTTCCTTAATTTCCTCGTGGGCCCCGGCTGCGATCGCCCCGCCGCCCACATACAGCAAAGGACGCTTCGCTTCCTTCAGCAACTCAATCGCTTGATTAATCTGCCGAGGATTTCCCTTGACTGTCGGGCGATAGCCAGGAATTCTCACCGATCCGGGTGTCACGGGGAGATAGTCAAACTCTTCTAAACCAACATCCTTGGGAACATCAATCAACACCGGGCCCGGGCGTCCCGTACTCGCGATGTGGAAAGCTTCAGCGACAATTCGCGCCATATCTCTCGGATCGCGCACTACATAGGAATGCTTGACAATTGGCAAAGTAATGCCGTAAATATCAGTTTCCTGAAACGCATCAGTGCCGATCGCCGGACGGGGCACTTGACCGGTAATAATTACCATTGGGATAGAATCCATGTGCGCCGTCGCAATCCCCGTCACCAAATTAGTTGCACCCGGCCCGGAAGTCGCGAAACAAACCCCAACTTGTCCGGTAGCGCGGGCATACCCATCGGCTGCGTGGGCTGCTCCTTGTTCGTGCCGCACCAGAATGTGTTTGATCCCGCCACTTTCTTCAGCGCGGTAGAGTTCGTCGTAAAGCGGCAGAATTGCGCCGCCGGGATAACCAAAAATATGCTTGACACCGTGGCGGATCAAGCTGTCAATCAGAGCAAATCCACCAGTTGCACGTTTAACGGCGACTTTAGTTTTTAGTTGCACAGAATTTCTTTCCTCAAACTAATTATGTTTTTTAATGAAAGCTTTTATAACACTTTAATCTCAATAATCAAACTCTGAAAATTTAACTGCTAATATTTTACAAAAAGTTTCGCGAGCGATGTGCGATCGTCGGGAAATATTGCTAGTGCGAAGTGTGGCTTCAGCCCCTCAACGTAGTATCCGTTTAAAATCCCCTCGCCTTTAGGCAGAGGGATCAGTCAAACTTTTAACTAATACGAGTGGGAAGTCCGGCACTCTATCCGCTTACAGGATGAGTGACGGGATGAAAACGAGCAGCAAACAAATTGAGCGATAGCGAATCCATGATAGGATCGAAATAAGCGGGGATGATAAGAGTAGCCGTGGTGGGCGAACTTTCCGTTGTATAAAGGCTAGACACCACCTATCAGTTTCAGACTGGTAGCCCCAAAATCCCTTTCTTGCCGTAAAAGAGCTGATGGATGGGTGAAAAAATCAACAATTCTACTCCTTGGGACACAGGGAGTCTGCCGGA
>NZ_JAEQCF010000082.1:0-24780 GCF_020738625.1 Microcoleus sp. PH2017_09_SFU_O_A | reverse complement strand
AATTATCTGGAAATTATCTGCGTCTATCAGTGTTTATCTCAAAAGTATCTGCGGTTAGCCGATTCATCCCAGATTTATGTAGCGCGATCGCCAATGGTTAGCATCAAAAGGTTTATCATGATTTTTGGGTTAGCACGGGAACTCTTCCAAAATCTCTATTGACTCTCTGACCACTTTTGTATATATGACCACACCTATTTCCATTATACAAATATAGCATACAAAAAGCAGAGTGTCAAGCAAAAAAACATGAAAATCATCGAATCTTCTAGGCGAGTTCTTGTTTGCCAAAACCGCACTTGTCGCAAGCAAAATGCAGCCAAGGTACTGACAACTTTTCAGCAATTGTCCGGTGCAGAAGTGGAAGTTGTCGCTAGTAGTTGTTTGGGACAGTGCGGTAACGGGCCGATGGTGTTGGTGCTACCAGAAGAGGTTTGGTATAGCGGTGTTTCTGCTGAAGAAGTTGCGGCAATTACCGATCGACATTTGCGGGGTGGAAAGCCGATAGAGGCGATGCTTTATCGTAAGTTTCACCGCCATTCTGTAGGGGCGGTACCCCCGAACCCGCCCGCCGATGTTTAAGCTTTTTTGCCGTGTACTTGAATGCGTTTGTCGGTTTTTTGTTTCTTCACCCAAGAGAGAAATTTCTGGAGTTGGGGGTCATTTTTGAGCTTTTCTAGGGTGTTGAGTTCTTGGGCGAGGTGTTTGTTGTCGAAGAGAGAGTGAATCTGGCGGTGACAGGCCGAGCAAATGTCGATCGTCGGACTGGGATCTTCGTTCTTCCGCTTGGTGTTTTGTTTGGGGATGAGGTGGTGGGCGGTTAATGCTTCCATTTGTCGATCGCACAATTCGCACTGCATAATTTCCTCAATGCTGGTGGATGGGAGAATTGCTTCTTTTAATTTAGCGTAATTTAGGGCGATCGGCTTTGAGATCGTGGCCGGGTTTGTAGTGAGGACTTTAGTCCTTCTTTTGATGAGGACTGAAGTCCTCACTACAAACTGTCGATCGCACTTCGCAAACAATAAAAAACCCCCAACCGGGGGTCTTAATTTCAGGTGGGACAGACCTCTTGCCTGCCCGCTAAGTACAAAAGCCTACGCTCAAATTATGTACAGCAGCACAAACAAAACAATCCAGATCACATCGACAAAGTGCCAATAAATCTCAGTCGCTTCGATGCCGAAGTGGTGTTCGCTGGAATAGTGATCTTGTACGCGCGATCGCCAAACGACCCCAGCCATCAGCACCACTCCAAACGTCACGTGCAAACCGTGAAAAGCAGTCAAAACGTAAAAGCAACTGGCATACAAATTAGTCGTCAACCCAAACTCTAAATGAGTGTATTCGTAAACTTGACCGCACAAGAAAACGACGCCCATAGCGATAGTCACGAGCAACCAATTTCGCATACCCGTCGCATCATTCTTTTTGATCGCAGCATCCGCATTGTGAATCACAAAACTACTAGCAATCAGAATCACCGTGTTAATTCCCGGCAGCAATAACTCGCGATCGGGTGTACCTTCAGGCGGCCACATCGGGGCCATCGCCCGATAAATCAAATACGCGGCAAACATACCCATAAATATCATGCCTTCAGATCCCAAGAACACAAGTACGCCTAGCATTCTGTGGTCGGGATGCTCTTCGCCGTGCGCTTCTATTTCGGCGCTGTGGTGGTAATTTAGAGCCGTTTTTTCTGGATCGATCGCTGGAATTTGTTGCATAATAAATTGCTAGTTGGTAAGGAAGAAGGAAGAAGGAAGAAGGAAGAAGGAAGAAGGAAGAAGGAAGAAGGAAGAAGGAAGAAGGAAGAAGGAAGAAGGAAGAAGGAAGAAGGAAGAAGAAGGAAGAAGGAAGAAGGAAGAAGGAAGAAGGAAGAAGGAAGAAGGAAGAAGGAAGAAGAAGGAAGAAGGAAGAGAACATTCGTGCCAACAATTGTCTGAAAATCTTTGTATCTCTCGTTTATAGCGGAGGCTCGATCCCCCTAAATCCCCCTTAAGAAGGGGGACTTTGAGTGTGTCCGGTTCCTGCATTCTCAAGGGGGGCTTTGAGTATGTCCAATTCCTGCATTCTCAAGGGGGGTTTTGAGTATGTCCAATTCCTGCCTTCTCAAGGGGAGCTTTGATTGCTTCTTGTCCCCCCCGACCTAAGGGGGGCTAGGGGGGATCGAGAGCTTAATCGTCAGACAGCAGAGCGGTACTAGGTTTGACGTGTTTGTTGACTGATGACTGATGACGTTCGCGAGCGGGGACGCTCGCGCTAATCACTAATGACTAATTGCTATCTTGACTTTCATCACCAGGAGAATCAACGTTTATCTCTGATTCAGGCTCGACCAAAGTAGCAGTCCCGCCAAAGAAAGTGGAAACTTGAGCCTCCGCAATCGGAATACCCCGTTTCTGGGCGTTGCGTGTCGCATTTTCCCTCAACTTCAGCCTGAGACGTTCGCCAGTGTTCTGAATTTTTTCCATGCCGTAATCGTAAGGCCCGGTTGCCAATACCGGTATTCCTTCAAAATTTTCGATCGGCGGTGGCGAAGTCGTCATCCATTCCAAACTTAAAGCTTGCCAAGGATTGTCACCTGCTTTCGGGCCGTACCTCCAACTCCAAATCACGTTAACAATAAACGGGATTGTCGAGACTGCCAGCATATAAGCGCCCACAGTACAAATGACATTAATTGTCGTAAATTTCGGGTCGTACATTGCCACCCGCCTGGGCATTCCCTGCATCCCCAAAGCGTGCATCGGCAAGAAAGTTACAGTAAAGCCCACATAGGTTAAAACAAAGTGAACTCTACCCCAAAATTCGTTAAGCATCCGCCCCGTCATTTTGGGGAACCAGTGGTAAAAAGCCGCGTAAATTCCAAACACTGAGCCGCCAAACAGCACGTAGTGTAAGTGAGCGACGATAAAATAAGTATCGTGAACGTGAATGTCGAAAGGTACGGAAGCTACCATGATCCCGGTGATGCCACCGAGGAGGAATGTTGAGATAAAACCCATCCCAAATAACATCGCACTCACTAGGCGGAGTTTGCCGCCCCAAATAGTTGCCAACCAGCTAAATATTTTGATCCCAGTGGGTACGGCGATGATCATGGTGGTGATCATGAAAAACATCCGCAGCCAGCCGGGAGTACCGCTGGTAAACATATGGTGCGCCCACACGATTAAGCCCAAAAAGCTGATGGCGAGACTGGAATAGGCGATCGCCAAATAACCAAAAATTGGCTTGCGCGAGTGCACTGGCAACACTTCTGAAATCACCCCAAAAAAGGGCATGATCATAATGTAAACTGCCGGGTGCGAATAGAACCAGAATAAATGCTGGTAGACGACCGGATCGCCGTTACCAGTCGGGTTAAAAAATGCCGTTCCCGCTAACAAGTCAAAGGATAGCAAAATCAAGGCTGCTGCTAGCACTGGAGTAGCAACTAAAGTCAGCGCTGAAGTCGCAATCATTGCCCAGCAAAACAAAGGCATTTCATTGAGACTCATGCTCGGAACCCGCATCGTGAAGATGGTAACGGCAAAATTTACCGCCCCCAAAATCGAAGAAGTTCCCAGGAACAAAACGCTGAGAATCCAAATTTCTTCCCCCATTTGAGCAGTAACTAAGCTCAAAGGCGGATAGGAAGTCCAACCAGCCTGGGGAGCTCCCACCAAAAAACTGCTCAACAGCAATACGCCGGCTACGGGAATCATCCAAAAAGCCAGGGCATTGAGCCGGGGAAATGCCATATCTTTTGCCCCAATCATCAGGGGAATCAAAAAGTTAGCAAATCCGGCGCCTGCGGGGACAATCCATAGGAAAATCATCACCGTGGCGTGAACAGTAAATAAACTGTTATAGAGTTCCGGGGCGACAAAATCGGAGTCGGGTGTGGCGAGTTCGGTTCGCACTAAGGTAGCCATCACGCCGCCGATTAGATAGAATCCAAAAGTTGTAACTAGGTATTGAATACCGATGACTTTGTGGTCGGTATTAAATGTGAAATAATCTCGCCAATGTCTATCGGCGGGTGCTGTTCCGCGAGCATCTATGTTGGCAGTTTCTTGGAACTGTGCTTGTGTCATAGTTATTAGTCATTAGTTATTAGTCATTAGTTATTTGCTCTGGATTAAATATCCATTGCCAGGAACTAATGACTATTTTTTGTGATGAGTTGGATGAAGTTGTTCTAGACTTTCGGGATTAATTTTTATTTCCCTGACGTAGGGAGCTAAGAATTCCCCGTCTGACATTTTTTCGGGATTGATGGCAACTGCTTGCTCTAAGTTTTGAGCGCTAGCAACTTGCTGTTCTTTCACCCAAAGGTCGAAGTCTTCGGGTGTGTGAACGAATGCTACAGCTTTCATTGCTCCGTGATATGCGCCGCACAATTCAGCACAAACAATTCGGTATTCGCCGACTTTGTTTGGTATAAATCTTAGTTCGCTTCCTCGCCCAGGAATTGCATCTTGTTTGAGCCGAAATTCGGGCATCCAAAATGCGTGCAGCACGTCTTGAGCTGCAAGATTTAGCTGTACGTCGCCGTTGAGTGGCATATGCAGTTCACCGGAACTAACGCCACTTTCTGGATAGCTAAAAATCCAGGCGTACTGCAAACCCATGACATTTACTACTAAGTCTGCTGGTTTTTCTTCGTTTTCTGGGGCAGCACCTACGCCTAGGGCAATTTGTTTTTCTGGCTGAATTTGAGGGGCTTTTTGTGGTGTATCTGACAGCGTGCCTGCGATCGCACTTCCGCGCATTTTAGAGTGCGATTGCATTGTACCGTGATCGTGATTACCCATCGGATCGAGGCCACCCATTGAGTTGTAAATCTCAAAACTGTAGACTCCGATACCTAAAATAATCACCGCTGGTAGGGCTGTCCATAGAATTTCTAAGGGAAAGTTATCATGCCAAGCTGGCCCGTCTGTATTGTCTCCTTCACGACGGCGATATTTAATTACAGCAACGACTATCACTCCGTGGACTAGGATAAATAATCCTATGGAAAGTGTCATCATTGTGTTGAATAGTCCGTCTATCTGCGATGCTTGAGCCGAGGCGGCGATCGGCATTAATCCATGATTCTGGCCGTACCAGAGACTGATCAGAGTCACTCCGATGCCGACGAGCATGGTGAGGATGGAACTTGGAATGTTCAAGCTAGTACCTTTTAGTAGCGACACTTCTTCGCTGGAATAATTAGGGAAGCGCCTCTGGGTTGTCAATTTTTAATTGTAGATTGACATTTTGAACACAATGCCTATCTTAAGGCTTACTTAATGCTTAGTATTTTTGGGCGATCGCTCCTTCGCATGAATACGGCTTATGTCCCTTGACAAAAATCAGAAAAAATGGTAACAAATTTGTTTTCTTTGCTACTAAATTTGAGATTGTTTTTCAAACACCATTAAATGCTGCTGGGGTAACATATCTTTTGTCTCTTTCCATACTAAACCGACGGCGGCCATTTCTTTTTTCACCTGTTTCTGGGTCATTTTGTGCAAACCTTTAATGGGAAGCAGCGGATTTTCGCCCCGATACTCGATCGATACTGTGCGGCCTCCTGGTTTCAGTGCTTTGACAATTCCTTGCATCATTTCTCTGGGATAGGCAAACTCATGATAGGCATCCACCATCACAACTAAATCGACGCTGTTTTCCGGCAAATTGGGATTGTCGATACTTCCCAAAACTGGCTCAACGTTAGAGATATTTTTTTCTTGTTTATTTAATTCAATAAAGTTGAGCATTTCCGGCTGTACGTCAACGGCGAAAACTTTTCCTTCGGGAACTAGGGGGGCGATACGAAAGCTAAAATATCCGGTTCCGGCTCCAATATCTGCTACAATGTCGGTTGGTTTTAAATCTAGATTGTTGACTAATCGAGCTGATTTTTCTTCCATGCCACGAGATGGTCTTTCCAGCCAACTAGCGCCTTGATATCCCATGACTTGGGCAATTTCTCGACCCATGTAAAATTTGCCGGTGCCGTCGGGATTGTGGATTGTTCGCTGCTGATAGATTGTATCTTGGTTGGCGATTTTATTGGCTGCTGATGCGCCGAGATTGAGCGGAAATACGCAAACTATTGTCAGGATGATTGCTGTTAATAATTTAATGAATTGTGGGATTTTATTCACGGTATTTATGATTGTGTATTTGAATGGTTACTCGCGATCTGCCCATTGGTGACGACTTAATGTTAAACGTAATTAGGTACGTAGTTGCGCTTGGGCGCTCTTTATAATATAAGCTAAGAGCGCTGAAGCGCAACTACGTACCTTAGGAATATTGAGAATAGTTCAAGATTTAGCTGACGGCGGATGATAATAATTTGATTGTACCAGCAGTTGCGTCGATTTCGACTTCTTTGCCGATCGGCAAAGTGAACTTATCCCGAATGTGTCCCACCATCGAACCGTACCAGGCGGGAATATTCAAGGGGCGAATGCGATCCGTCAAGACTTGAGACAAGGTGAGGGACTCTTGCGGTTTTTCGGCCTCGCACTTGGTGCACTGTCCGAAAACAAAACCGGATATTTTATCAAGAATGCCTGCTAATTGGAGCTGCGTCAACATTCGATCGATACGATAAACCTCTTCGCTAACTTCCTCGACAAACAAAATACTGTTTTCCCAATCCGGCAAATAAGCTGAACCGATTAGTGTTGAGATTACTGATAAATTGCCGCCGATGAGTTTTCCCCTAGCTGTGCCGCGCCGGATGGTCTCTACAGGCATAGTTTTGGAGTTTTGCATGGTCACAGAACCTCCGTCAAACAAAACTTTTTTGACGTAATCTACTGTAAAGGGACTCCAACTTGAGACACCTAAAGGGCCGTGAAAAGTAACTATATTAGTTTTAGCATGAATTGCCAATAATAGGGCAGTAATATCGCTGAATCCCATAATAATTTTGGGATTGTTGCGGATTGTATTGTAATCCAAGAGCGGCAAGATGCGACCGCAGCCCCAGCCGCCCATCCCGGTAAAAATAGCTTGCACTGAGTCGTCGGCAAAGGCTGCGTTGACATCGGCGGCGCGATCGGCATCTTTGCCTGCTAAGTAGCCGTAGCGGTCGTAAAAATGCTCTCCTAGCTTAACTTTTAAGCCTAGGTTATCCAGCACTTTGAAAAATTGCTGCACTTCTTTTTCGTAGTTGAAAGCGGCAGGATTGATTAAGGCTACTGTATCGCCGACTTTGAGGCGGCGCGGCTCGATCGCACTTTTCGACAATAGGTTGTTTTGGGCGATGGGTAAAAGCTGAGTACCAATAGCAGTCAGCCCAAAAGTTCTGAGCAGGTAGCGGCGGGCGAAAGTCATAACTGTTAGGTAATTTGTGCTATAATTGTATAGCAAAATTTCTGCCAGCTCAGCTAAAAATTGCCAGTTGCGAATGAAAACAGACAGTAAAATCTCAGCTAAAAAATCCTGGGCCAAATCTTTAGCCCGTCCTGCTGCGGAGTTTCCGCTGACTCAGCTATCGGTTAAAAGTGGTAAAATTCCCGACGGATTGCGCGGCAGTCTCTACCGCAACGGGCCGGCACGTTTGGAACGCGGCGGTGTTGCTGCGGGACACTGGTTTGATGGCGACGGTGCAATTTTGGCAGTACATTTTACTGATGTCGGTGCTGCTGCTGTTTATCGCTACGTGCAAACAGCGGGATATCTAGCTGAAGAAAAAGCCGATCGATTTCTCTACAGTAATTACGGCATGACAGCGCCGGGCCCTGTGTGGTTGCGGTGGACGAAAACAGTTAAAAATGCTGCGAATACTTCTGTTTTAGCTTTGCCCGATCGCCTTTTGGCACTATGGGAAGGTGGGCCGCCTCATAGCCTTGATTTACAAACCCTAGAAACTCTGGGAACGGACGATTTAGGCAATTTAGATAAGGAATTTAGTTATTCCGCTCACTGCAAGTGCGATCCGATTACTGGGAATATTTTTAATTTTGGAATTACACCGGGTCTGAGTCCAAAATTGAATGTGTATAAAAGCGATTTTACTGGCAAAGTCGTACAAAAATCAACTGTTTCTTTAGATGGAATTTCCCCGATCCACGATTTTGTGTTTGCGGGAAAGTATTTGATATTTTTTATTCCGCCGGTGCAAGTCAATTTGTTGCCATTGTTAGCGGGAATTAGCAGTTATAGCGAGTCCTTTAAGTGGAAACCGGAATTAGGAACGCAGATATTAGTTTTTGAATCGGAAACTCTGTCTTTAGTTAGTCGCGGCGAAACCGATGCTTGGTTTCAGTGGCATTTTGCTAACGGTTTTGTCAAGGAAGATGGTTCGGTGGCGGTAGATTTTGTGCGCTTTGCTGATTTTACAACTAATCAGCGACTGAAAGAAGTAGCGACTGGTGAAACTCACACCGATGCGGAGGGTATTCTTTGCCGAGTGCATCTCAATCCTTTGACAGGGAAAGTGACAGGAATAGAAGAATTGTTGGATAAACCTTGTGAGTTTCCGGTTGTACCTGCTTCAGAAGTAGGACAAGACTCGCGGTATATTTATCTGGCAATGTATCGGCCTGATGTTGATATTGTAGCGGAACGTTACGGCGCGATCGCCCGTTTGGACACGCAAACCCGCAATCTCACAATTGCCGACTGCGGCGAAAATCGCTATCCCGCAGAACCCATCTACGTTCCAGATATTTCATCGGAGAAAGGTTGGATTTTGACAGTTATTTACGACGGCAATTCTGATAGCAGCGAAGTGTGGATATATGAGTGCGACGGACTTTCGCGCCCGCCTGTTTGTCAGCTAGAATTGCCTGGTGTCATACCTTTGGGCTTTCACGGTACTTGGAAATCGACCGTCTGAGAAGATTGTAAAGAAGTGTTGCGGAAGATTTATTAAAAATTGTTGCAGCTTTGAGGTGGAGTTGTTAACGTGTGTGTAGATAGGAGATTCTCATATCTAGGAGGTTTCATCAGTTGACAGTTGACAGTTGACAGTTGACAGCTACCTATAGCCGTCGATAGAAGAGGATTGGAGCAATGAATCATTTTGTTTGATTTTCCCCTAAATGGGGAAGCTTCAGACCCAATTTTAAGGTATGGAATTTATGCTCTGTATTGCTCAAAAATCCCGGCGAAGGTCATTCGCGACTACACAAACAAAGTCTGCCTTCGCAGACTAAAGAAAGAGGGAAATTAAGCCAAAGTCGGTATGATTTTCCACCTGGTTTTCCCATCTCAGGTTTGTCTGCTTGAATGAGGTTGAGTAGCCAGATTTACAACCAATTTCTGGCAAACCAAAAGTTTAGTTCAACTCACGCGCCCGTTGGCGATTCAAAAGTTTTGAGTTAACTCCACAAAATTCATAACTCGCAACTTATAACTTCGCGCGCGGTGAGTATCAAAATCAGAGGGTTTTATCTATGCAGCTTCAAGGAAAAACAGCTCTAGTTACAGGGGCTTCACGTGGAATTGGGCGATCGATCGCCCTGGAATTAGCCAGACAAGGAGTCAAACGCTTGCTGATTGTAGCGCGCAACCGCCACCAGTTGATCGAATTGGCAGAGGAAATCGATGTTTTTGGTACAGAAGTAGTGCCGTTAGCTTTAGATTTAACTCAGTCAGTGGCGGTGAATATTGCGATCGCCCAAGCTTGGCGAGATAACGGCCCGATTCACCTGCTAGTCAACTGTGCAGGCGTCGCGCACCAAGCATCATTCTTGCGATCGCCGCTACCGTTAATTGAGGAAGAAATCGCCTTAAATTTGCTCGGAACCTACACAATCACCCGGTTAATAGCGAGGCGAATGGCTGCCCAAAAAGACGGAACAATCGTCAATGTTTCGAGCTTGATGGGCAAAATTGCCGCTCCTACAATGGCAACTTATTCTGCTACTAAATTTGCCATTTTGGGCTTTACCCAAGCATTACGCAGCGAGTTAGCCGCCTACAATGTCCGAGTCACAGCTTTGCTACCATCTCTCACAGATACCGACATGGTGCGAGACTTGGAGCAATTTCGCTGGGTAGTACCGACAACTCCCGAAAAAGTTGCCCTCGCACTTGTCGCGGGATTGCACAAAGATGCGCCGGAAATCTTGGTAGGATATCAAAGTCATTTAGCGGTTTGGTGTCACAGAATTGCGCCTTGGTTGCTGGATTTGGTGTTGCGGATGGCAACTCCTGAACTTAGGGATAAATCCCAGCGCGATCGCAAATTGCGATCGGTTTTAGCTGGCGGGCGATAAATCTGTTTCGGCTACGTAGGGTGCGCTTCGGCGCACCTTACGGTTACTCGGCGGTTGAAACCGCGTCTACACAAACGATGTCCGCCTCCGCGGACTAAGAAATAAAGCGATCGCAGGGTGTACGTTTCTGTTAAAGTTAATATTATTCTAAATAATATTAAGCTTGCCAGAATGAACAATATAAAATCATTACTGAATTACAAGAGTAGCCAAAAACAAAAAATTTCAGTTCCTCCAAGTCCTCTGGTTGAATTTGCCTCAAGTTGGCGGATAGCTTGGGGGAAAATAGACGCGATCGCAGATGATGCAGCGTGGCGAGAAGGTCAAATTGCGATTATTTGCTCTAACCCAAGTGTTCAGCTAATTCTCAGTCCCTCTGAAAAATTTGTGATTGTAGGCGATATTTGGCTCAGCAATCGATCGCAATTGCTGGAAAAATTGGGCATTTCTGCGAGTAGTTGGCAGGGGTGCGATCGCCAATTAGTGGCTCAACTGTGGGAACGCTGGGGCCCTGAATGCTTGCCGCTGCTGGCGGGTATGTTTGCGTTTGCGGTTTGGGATCGTCAATCGCAGGTTTTGCGGCTGGCGCGCGATCGCACGGGCGCGCGCACTCTGTACTACACTACTGTTGGCGCGACTCGCTGGATTGCGCCTCAACTGCGGGCGATCGCAAAATACCACTCAAGGGCGATCGACCTCACAGCCCTGCGAGATTACCTCTGTTGTTCGTTCGTTCCAGGCGATCGTACCCTGTGGCAGCAAGTCCGAGAACTGCGCCCAGGAAGCATTTTAAGCATTCCTGACGAGACAATTTCGGCATACTGGGAACTGCGAGAACAAGTTGTCGAGGCGGAACAATCTTTAGAATGGCACGGCGCGAGATTGCGAACTCTTTTAGATGAAATTGTCCGGGAATATTTGCCAGCAAATCAACCTGTAGGCGTCTTTCTTTCCGGCGGGTTAGACTCTAGCTGCATCGCGGCTTTAGCTGCTCAATTTTGCGATCGACCAATTCACACTTACTCAATTCATTTTGGCGAAGAATGCGCCAACGAATTAGAGTTTTCCAGTTTAGTCGCCCAACACTGTCAAACTGAACACCACATTTTAGAAATTAGCTTTCGGGATATGTGGGAAAAGTTGCCAGAAACTATGGGTTACTTAGACGATCCGATCGGCGATCCGCTGACAGTGCCAAACTTGCTATTAGGAAGAATGGCGCGGGAATCAGTCGAAGTAATTCTGAACGGCGAAGGTGGCGATCCTTGTTTTGGTGGCCCCAAAAATCAACCAATGTTAATGAACAGCTTGTACAATTCTGTCACGAACTTGGATTCACTGCCAGCATATTTGCTTTCATTTCAAAAGTGCGCTGCGGATTTACCTCAACTGTTAAAACCGGAAATTTGGGCAGCGATGCAAGCAGAACCTTCGGTATTTAGTGCGGATTTGAATGCAAGCGGCAATTATCTGAATCGATTAATGGCATTAAATATCAAGTTTAAGGGGGCTGACCAGATTTTGACCAAAGTGAACAACTTGACTCAAGCTGCGGGCTTGCACGGGCGATCGCCTTTGTTCGATCGGCGAATCGTGGATTTGAGTATGACGATTCCGCCTGAGTACAAATTATCCGGGGTTGTGGAGAAAGCTGTGCTCAAACAAGCGGTGGCAAATTTGCTGCCGGCTCAAATTTTAGACAGGCCCAAAAGCGGGATGCTAGTTCCCGTACAGCAAGGGTTTAAGAGGTTTTGGCAGCGGGAGGCTAGGGGTTTGCTATTGTCAAGAAGAGCTGCTATTGCTCCTTATTGTAATCAATCTTTAATTGCTCAATGGTTAGATTATGAAGGAGATACTTGGGGGCGTTATGGCGTTAAGCTGTGGCTATTGACAAGTTTAGAGCTTTGGCTGCAAGGTAATAAGTAAGATCATGTCCGAGCGATTGCACATTATATTTGTAGGGACTTAGGCAGTGCCCATTAGTGTCAACTTAAGCCTGAAACCCCTGAGAATTCTCGCTTTTACCCCAGTCTAGATCCCCCTAAATCCCCCTTAATAAGGGGGACTTTGAGGATATTTCTTGTCCCCCCCTTATTAAGGGGGGTTAGGGGGGATCGAAACTTTGATACCAACAAGAGAGACGGCCGGTTTGACGTTAAGTTGACACCAATGGGCACTGCCGTGTCCTTTCCTCGTAACCCCACAAACCTCAACCAAAACTGTCAACAACATAGATAGAACTCTCCGTGCCACCTAGCAGAATCAAAGTGCTATCATCGCCACCTAAATCTCGACTACCCGCAATTCCTCGATTCAAAATTTGAATCAGTTTTTGAGGACTAAACGATTCCAATTCTACATAATTACCTAATTCCAACCACTGCAATTCCTCAGCAGATAAATCTTGGCGAATCTCTGGTCGCAATTTCACAGCATCTCGTGCATTTTTTTCGGAACTCAAAACAAACATACTGCTGCCACCCGCCAGAATTTGCTTTGGTAACAATCCAATATCAATAATTATCGCACTGTTATCTGGGAACCAATTAGGACTCGTGCGTAGCTGGTTAACTAAACCAATTCCTTTGGGACTGCAATCGTGCAAAGCGTACACTTTTAAGTCGGGATTGCGGCGCAGCATTTCCATCGTTGTATCGAAGATACTTTGAGGATATCCGGTAACACTGAGGACTGCACAGTTGTTTTCAAAGTGAAAATAGTTGGCGATTAAGAATTGGGCAATTTCCGGGCGATCGCACACCAGCAATCTATCGAAACTGTAAGCGCTGACATCAGGACTGACGGTGACATTTGCATTTGTATCGCGGGGAGGTGGTAGCATTTTAGTCATAGAATTAATGGTTGTCCAAGTATTAATCCAACCTTGAAACTGATTTGACTCAATCGTAAAGTCTTGACTATTTGCAGGTTTATTTTCATTTTTTAATCCACCCAAATAGATAGATGTTATTCCGATAATGCAGCTTGCTAAAAACAGCGAAAAGGAACTTGATAACAGATTAAAACCAATTCCGAATACCAGAACTATTACTCCCCTAATTTGCAAATTTTTTGCAAATTTCTGGCGTTGTTGATACAGATACTTGCTAGAACGGCTAGCAGTAAAAGTTTTTGCAATCAATAAACTATTAATCGCAAACATTATGAGACTCCAAGCTATACTCGATTCAGGAAATAGAATCAATGTGCAGAAAAGAGCCAAGATACCCGAAACTATATTAATAATTAGGTATCCGGGGATTGTGTGGGACATATCATCAATTATTGGTTTCGATCGCTTGTCTAAAAGGTAAAATAACTGTTTAGGGGTAAAAAACAGCGTATCGTTAACCGAAATATCTGCGATCGCCTTGGCAAACATCGGGTCAGTTATTTTGACACCAGTCATTGCAGTCGGTTCAAAAGCAAACTTATGGCCGCACTTGAGACAGCGGCCGCGCCACGCTGTGCGGTCTTTTAACTTGTTTTCAGTTCCACATTTGATGCACTTCATAAAAGTCTCCTATTGATTATTCAAAAAACTTGATTTGCTAGCAAAATGCTGTAATCTTCTCTTTGGCGAATTAGGCGATGTTGGCTATTTTCTAACAGCACTTCCGCAGGTTTTGGGCGGTGCAAAAAGTGCGACGACATGGCATAGCCGTAAGCTCCCACATCTAAAATACCAAGGATTTCGCCAATAGTCAAAGCCGGAAGTTGACAGTTTTTCCCCAAATAATCTCGCGAATAAGTCGTATTGCCACAAACATCAGTAAAATGTAGAGCATCCCGACAATTCCAGGTACAAATTTCTCGATAACCACCATGAACCGACGGTACTGAAAGATTAGCAACAGTCGTATCTACACCGACAATTTGTTTAGCTTCCTGCCATTTTGTGGAAACAACTTGAGCCAGCAAAGTAGCACATCCTGCTACAGCGGCTCTTCCAGGTTCAATTATTAATTCAATTGCGCGGTCTAATTGACTAATTCTACTGGTCAATTCTGCCCCAAATAGTTCCCAATCAAAGGCTGTACCGCCACTGTGGTAAGGATAGCCAAAGCCCCCGCCAAAGTCGAGATATTCCCAATCTGGCAATTGCTGGGCTGCGGCAATTATGGTATCAATTACTTGAGTAAAGGCTGCGGTTGAATTAGTGCCGGTACCGCGATAGAAATGTAAGCCACTTAGCTTTAATCCGGCTGTTTTGGCGATCGCAATTGCTTGTGGAAATTCGGGCGATCGCACTCCAATGCGACTTTCCCCCGTTAATTCGGGCAAATTCAGCCTCAAACCCAGACTGGGCGGTTCTAAAGCCTGCTGGTTTTCCCTCAGAGATTGGTACACTTCGCAGCACAACTGCAACTGGCTAAGACTGTCGAAATTCAGAGTTTTGACACCCCATTTGAGAACTTGTTCCATCTCGTCTCGGTGCAGATTACTGCCACTATAAACAATATTTTGGGGTGCAAAACCTGCCTGAATTCCTAAATAAATATCTCCCGGTGTATTGGCGTGCAATCCCCACCCGCTGTCTCGAAATATTTGCAGCAATGCGATGCTACCGTTGGTAACGCTGGCAAAACAAAATTGAGTTCGCGGATAGTCGATCGCCTTAGTAATGCGGTCAATAGTTCGGCGCAAAATATCGCTTTGATAAACGTACAGCGGCGAACCGTAGGTGGCTAATAACTCTTGGGCTATAGCTAGAGTGAAAGGCGGTTGTTTGATGATTGATTTGCGATCGGTAATTGTTTGCATAAGTGTAAAGTAGATGTTTGTTTAATTAGCAATTATCCCAAATTCAGATTTAATACCTCACTTATTCTTTAGTCCGCGAAGGCGGACTTCGTTTGTGTAGACGCGGTTTCAACCGCCGAGTAATCAAGGGAGTAGCTTTCATTCTCTCCACCGCTGGCGGTAATTCCAAACCGTTCGAGGCAACCAAAACGGATGATTCCAAGATTTGTTTTTCACATTTTCACCTAAAATTTGCGATCGCCAATTTTGCCACATCACCAATAGCCAAATCATCTCGCCAATGCGTCGGCCTTGAATTCCGGCTGCGAATTTGCCGGACATAATTTGAGCCGCTAAATCTGGTTTCCAGTGTTTCTCCGATCGCAACACGGCAGGATTCAACCAATCGCCGATGTCATGCCAAAATTCATTAAAACACCACGAAGTTAAGGGCACGCCCATACCGCGCTTTTCCCGCCACACTATGTCCGCAGGTAGCCAATTTTCTACCGCCCGTTTGAGGATGTATTTCTCGCAAGCACCTCGCAAACACAGTTCTCCCGACAGTTGAAATGTCCAGTCTGTGAGGGCAAAATCACAAAAGGGCGATCGCACTTTCAGACCAAAAGCCAAAGCCAAATTAGCAGCCCGCGGATGGATGTTCTGCGCGCCTTTCAGCATCAA
The DNA here is from genome assembly GCF_020738625.1 of Microcoleus sp. PH2017_09_SFU_O_A. Taxonomy (NCBI): domain Bacteria; kingdom Bacillati; phylum Cyanobacteriota; class Cyanophyceae; order Oscillatoriales; family Microcoleaceae; genus Microcoleus; species Microcoleus sp. PH2017_09_SFU_O_A. The sequence continues at coordinate 9,133 of NZ_JAEQCF010000082.1, read as the reverse complement.
ACCCGCGCGGCGGAGGCGGTGCAGCAAAGACGCGCCCACAGAAGGATTAAGAGCCTCTAACAGCCAATTTTGAGGCTGCAAATCCTGAATTTGAGTGTAAATTTCCGGCTGATAAACTTTAGATTCGTATCCCCAAAGGCGGTGAAAAGTTCGCAAATATTGCAAGGCAAAAGTTTGGTCTCCGGCGGGATTTGCTGCTTGATAAACAGCCGCTGCAATCAGGGGTTTATTCGTCCAGCCTGCAAATAATTGATCGCCACCTTCGCCGTTAAAAACGATCGCACATTCTTGACTCGCAGCCTCATTTAACAGGTACAGCGGGACTGTAACTCCGTCACCAAAGGGCAAATCTAAAGCTTTCACCGCAGAATGCAAGACTTGTTTAATCCGATGTGGCCTAGCATCTACTTTTACCAAGGGAATGTTCAGCGAATCGGCAACTTTTTGGGCCCAAGGATATTCGGGAATTCCGGCCTCGCCGAAGTCGAGAGTATAAGCGCGGACTTTGACTCCGGCTTTGATTAATAATGCTGCGACTACTGAGGAATCTAAACCGCCTGACAGAAATACTCCGACTGTTTCATTGCTATTGATGTCGGAAATTTGACGTTCAACGGCATCTTTAAGTAAGTTTTGTAATTGTGTTATTGCTTCTGCTTCGTCTTGTATTTTTTCTGAACTTTCTCGCCATTTTAACAAGCGTTTTGAGTTGGCTTCAAGAATGACACCGCTATCTCGATCGCACTCCCATGTCAATTCGGTTCCGGCGGGAACTGCGAACACATTTTCTACAGGAGTTAAGGGAGTTGGAACGTAGGAAAAACAGCTATAACCGTACAAACTTGGAATGCTGATATCTGGTTTTTTGCAAATATTTAACAGCAGTTGTAAACTCGATGCAAACCAAATACTCTGCCCGATTTGCGTCCAGTAAAGTGTTACTCGCCCAAAGGGTTCTCGTCCCAAAATTAGGCAATTTTCGCGGACGTTTGCCCAGGCATCAGGTAACAGCAAACCGTTGGATGATGGATTAGTCGATAGCCCAGATGCTGAGAGGGCAGCGATTTGCCAAGTTTTAGCGCTTTTTTGGGTTGGCAAGTGCTGCGGGCGATCCTCTTCGAGGGCTTCGCTAACGCACTCCGTACTGACAACATTCCAAATTGGGTAATTTTCGTCGCCTGTGGTGGCGAAACTGGACAAATTATCGACTTTTTGGACTGGGATTTCTGTTGCAGATTGGCTAACTATTTTGGCTAGCAGTGCTTCCAATTTATCGCGGGAATCGCTGCCCCAGTATCCTATAAATTGACGCTTTTTGTTTATTTTTACCATGTTAAAATGAATCCATAGGCGAGTTTTTGATGATTATTTAACTTCAAAGGATGTACTGCCGATCGCCCGACTTTCAAGAAACATTTTAACTTGCCACTTTCCGGTAGCAGCAGCAGCACCAATTTTGTAACGACATTGAGTATTCCAAATGGATTTGTCGATTTCGCGAGTTTGATAGCGGTTTTGTTTGACAACTTGACCGCTGGGATCGATCCAATCGCAGGATATCGATAGTTTTTTGCCTAAAGGTGCATCCTTTAAGGTAGTACGGTAAAAGATTTCGGGATTGTTTTGGCGGAAAATAACAGTCAAATTGCCGCCATCATCCTGCACGGAAGTTATGCGGTTTTGTTGCATTGAAACGCGGGCGATCGCTTGTTCATTTTGGTAAATGTAGAATCCGGTAATTGCGATCGGTACCACCCCAACTACCACCGCTAACAATCCAAAAATCCACCGATTGCGTTGCTGCTTTGCCAGTGCTTCCCGACGCTGTAACTGGATTAAAGCCTCATCTAGCAACTCAGTCGGCAAGCCCAATTCCTGCAAAACTTGTGTGACTTCTTCGGAACTAAGTTCAGCCTCCCGGACGTTAGAAAGGCGTTCTACTTCAGCTACTATTTGCGTTAATTGAATTTGAGTCAGTCGATTTTCCATATATTAAGAAGCTGTAGGATTTTTTCATGAATGTGGTTTACTAACACCAGTCAATTAACATTATGAAACAGGCTGAGCTTCAAGTCAATTCATAAACATCATAATTTTGAACTCATAAAAGTCATAATTAATCGTTGGCGCTGTTGAATTTTGTTCGGAATTTCCCCAACCAATTGCTAAACTGAGCTTGTAGTGCGATTAAGAGCCCGATAGCTACGCGCACGCGTACTTTTGCCTAAAATGAGCAACAGCCTAATCGAGTCCAATTCGATAAACACCCACTGGGATTGCCCCGAGTGCGAAGGCACAGGTACAGTCAACGGAGAAACTTGCCCCGAATGTCTCGGAGCAAAATACATTGATATTGATGCGCTAATTAGCTGGATGCTCGCTTTTATGGAATCTCGCGGCTGCAATCCCGATGAAATCGACCAATTGCGAACCGAAAACCCAGATGCGCTGACATTAACTTTTTGCCTCGAACTTTGTATCGCCCTGAAATAAACAACAACAAAAACTCTCTCTTCTCTTCTCTTCCTTTGCGCCCTTCGCGCCTTCGCGGTTCAATAAAAAAATCTCATTCACAAATCCTTAAAAATTACCAAATTAAGTCCCAATAAAACCTACGCACGGGTAGTCAGAAACCGGGTTTTTTAGAAAAATTATTCGTTATCACCCAGAGATTAGGTAAAAAACCCGGTTTCTTTGGTCTTAATGCGTAAGTTTTGCCCAATATTCATTTTCCCTGCACGGGATGTTGCCCGTAATAAGGCAAAGCATCCCACCAATCAGGGCGACTTCCTTGTTTCCACTCCAAATAAGCTAAATCCAACACACCAGAAACCGACGAACCCAACTCGCTACCAACTTCAATTAACTGATAGGAATTTTCCCAGCTTTCCAGCTTTTCCTGCCAAGATTCAGGAGTCATTACGGTATCAGGAAATAACTCAGTTAAACCCGAATTACCGTTAACTGAATAAACAGCGCCAAACAATTGACCTCGCTGTGCGGGCATTTGCAGCGCAATATCCTCTCTCAAAAGCCCCCCCTTAGCAAGGGGGGGTTGGGGGGGTTCCACACTCAAAAGCCCCCCCTTAGCAAGGGCGGGTTGGGGGACTTCCTCACTCAAAAGCCCCCCCTTAGTAAGGGGGGGTTGGGGGGGTGCAGCCCAAGCAACAGCCGCCAAAGTTGAAATAGTAAAAACCGGAATATTCAACTGTTGAGCCAAAGTCCGCGCCGTCACCATACCCATGCGAGTCCCCGTAAAACCTCCGGGCCCCTTTGCTACTGCAATAAAAGCCAAATCTGCCCAAGTTTGCGGCGCGATAAACTCTACTAAATACTGGTGTAAATCCGTTGCTAAACTGCGGCCCAAATTCCAAGTTTGGCAGCGATTATCGCCGGAAAAATTGCTGATTGCTAAACCTAATTCTGGTGTTGAGGTGTGCAACGCTAAGCCGTATTTTTTTACTAATGTTTTGTCTTGGGGATTGCTATTCACGATTACTGATAATTTTCCTTCACAAAAAACAGCGGCAATGCCACAACCAAGCAACCCAATAGAATGCCAAATATTCCCGTGTTTAAAATCCTTGAATTGCCCATGCCACCAGTTATCAAAAACAGCACTACTAAACTGGCAAATAAATTCTTGTTCGCAAATTCTTTGTCTTGAGAAACTTGATGTTTGACAACCATAAAACCGGATGCAACTATAAGCGCGAACCAAGAATTAAAAATGACTATTTGAGAGCCAAAGATAAACCAAACTAAAGCAAACATGAGCGAATCGAGCCAGAAATCCTGAGTTTTCAACTTCGGAAGCCAAAATTCTTGGGTAACAACTGGGGCGATTTTCTTGGCTAATTGATTGTGTTGCAGCCGCAGGAGTTTGTTTTTTAATTGAATTTTGGGATCGATTTGCAATACTTCCTTCCACTCGGGGACGCGAGAATTGTTTACTCTTCCCAACAGCTTAATGGCTGTGACTTTATTTAACTGCAAAGCGGTGAGTTTGGTGGCAATTATTTGGGATAAGTGCGGATAGTGAACAGGATTGTCTTCGGTTCTGTTGATGACGATATTGAGCTTTTGCTTGGCTTGACTGATTTGGATTGTAACATTGTACGGGGCGATCGCCTCTTGTAAAGCTTGCTGAATTTCGGCTTGCTGTTCCCGACCCAAAAGCGCAGGTGCCGGGGCCAGTGCAGGCTTCGATTCTGCGCTTGTTTCCGGCGCATCCAGCACGGGCTGCGCGTCTAAATAGACCGGCTTGGGGTTCAACTGCCGGATGACTGCGGATGCTGAATTGTAGCGCCGGTTGGTGGCACTTTGGAGCATCGTGTCGAGGATGCGGCCGAAATCGTCGCTAACAGCACTCTTCAAATAATTGCGCCAAGCCCAGGAATCTTCGGCGCCCTCGAACAAGTCGAAGGGAGGAATGTGAGTCAGCAAGTGAATGCAAGTAACACCCAAACTGTAGATATCGCTAGCAAAAACTGCTTTTCCCATCAATTGTTCTGGGGCTGTATAAGCAGCGCTGCCGATAATTGTACCAGTTTGTGGCAATCCGGTTGCTGTTACTTTCTTTGCTGCACCAAAGTCTACTAAAACTATATCTTTTTGGAAAGGAGAGGGTTGATAGGAATTTTCTAAGGCGGGTAAAGGGGCGGGAGATAGGCGGCGGCGAATGATATTTTCTGGTTTGATATCGCGGTGAATAACTTTGGATTTGTGAACGAAGTGGATTACGGGCAATAAATCGTTGAGGATTTGTCGAATTTGGGTTTCGGTGAATGCTCCTTTTTGTTCTAATTCTTGAGCTAAATTTTTGCCGTCTATAAATTCTTGTACTAAATATTGTCTTCCCTCTTGTTCAAAATGCGCGATTAATTCGGGAATTTGGGGATGTTTTCCCAAGGTTTCTAGCTGGGCTGCTTCTTGGTGGAAGAGTTGGGCGGCTTTTTCGGCTGCGGTGTTTTGCGGGAAAAATTGCTTGATGACGCACTGCCCAAAAGTCTGGGGTTTGGTTTCATCAACTGCTAGGAAAGTTCTGCCGAAGCCTCCTTGCGCGATCGGCTTTATGGTACGGTAGCGAGATGCTGATGGCGATTGTTCGTTAGTTAACAACAATTTTGAGCCGCAACTTTGGCAAAATTCTGCATCACCGGGGTTTTGCGGATTCTGACAAGTTGGGTTTAAGCAATAGGACATTTGATTTTAGATTTTGGATTTTAGATTTTAGATTTAGGAATGGGGAATTGGGAATTGGGAATTGGGAATTGGGCATCGGGCATCGGACATCGGACATCGGGAATTGGGAATTGGGAATTGGGAATTGGGCATCGGGCATCGGACATCGGACATCGGGAATTGGAACTAAAAAATACCAACTGTTAACGAAGAGGGCGGGCACGGGGGCACTGCCCCTACCACAGGTCAAATGTCTACGGTCTACTAACAACTAATAACTAATAACTAACAACTAACAACTGTCAACTGTCAACTGTCAACTGTCAACTGTCAACTGACTCAAGTCGGGACGAGTTCGCCCGGCCGCAATTTTGCCCATTTGCCGGTCTCTTGTTTGAAACTTTGACACCCGACTACATCCCATTCCATTTCTACTTCGTCTTGACGGGGGCGGATGTTGACGTTGATGGTGGGTTCTACGGGGTCGAAATCGGGTGTTTCGGTGAGGTGGATTTGTTCGTGCTGTCCTTCTACGGCGTGGTATGTGAAGCAGCGGTCTACATAGTGGCAGTTAATACAAATACACATTCTTGATATCCTCTGTGCATTTCAAAAAGATTGGTGAATTTTGAGCTTTCTGTTAATCTAGCGTAGCAAGAGTTTTATTGTTTGTAAGGAAAGTAGATTTTTGTTGCGATGCCGATGAATTTGCCACCTGCGTTATCTCCTGAGACTTGGCCGTTCGATTTGGAACTGCTGACACCGCCTGTTTATTTGGTGGGCGGCGCGGTGCGGGATGCGCTGCTGGGCCGCCGATCGCACTATTTTGATTTGGATTTCGTTATGTTAGCACGGGCAGTGAAAACTGCTAGAAAAATTGCCGATCGCACGAAAGGCGGATTTGTGTTGTTGGATGCGGAACGACAGATTGCGCGGGTGGTGTTTGCGGGCGGTACGGTGGATTTTGCACAGGCTTTCGGGGGGAGTCTGGAGGAGGATTTGCACCGCCGCGATTTTCGGATAAATGCGATCGCCTGCAATCCTTTTACCGGAGAAATCATCGATCCTTTGGACGGTCAAACTGATTTGCGGTTGGGTTTGCTGCGGATGATTTCGCGATCGAATTTAGAGGACGATCCGCTGAGGTTATTAAGAGCTTACCGCCAAGCAGCACAGTTGGGTTTTGCGATCGAACCGGAAACTTTGCAGGCGATTCGGGAATTGGCGCCGTTGTTGAGTCGGGTGGCGGTGGAACGGGTGCGGACAGAATTGGGTTATTTGTTGAGCAATAATAACGGTGTTCCTTGGATTTGTAAGGGTTGCGAAGATGGGTTGTTTTCGATTTGGTTTGAAAGTGCGATCGACCGTTTCGATATCTTGACAAAAATTGACTCGTGTGCTGCTGATTTGGCGGCAATTTACCCGGAGTTGGAGAGAGAGTTTGGGCGATCGATTCGAGATACAATTAAAACGCCGTTGTTGGCGATCGGGAAGTTGGCTGTTTTGGCAAATTCTGACCCGACAATCGCTGAAACCGAGTTGCTGCGGTTGAAGTACAGCAATGCAGAGATTAAAAGTGCGATCGAGCTTTTGAAATATTTGCCACAACTTCAAGCACAACCGATTGCAGAAATGTCCTTACGAGAACAGTATTTCTTGTTTCGCGACGTGGGAATAGTATTTCCAATTTTAGCAGTTTTAGCCATGGCAGCGGGAATTGCGGTTGAGGAGATTGCACTGTTAATTAATCGCTATCTCGATGTCGGTGATATAGTCGCCCATCCCACACAATTAGTGAGCGGCAATGAGTTAATGGAATCTTTGAATATTCCCAGAAGTCCGCGCATCGGTCAATTGTTAATGGAGATTCAATTAGCGCGGGTGGAAGGGAGAATTGCGACTCGCGAAGATGCCCTGAAATTGGCGTCAGACTTTGTTGCGGTACAGCCAGATTTGATATAAATACAAATCCCTAAAATGTATAGCGGTTATCAGAAAGATTAGGTACGTTGTTGGGCTTTAGCCCTCTGACTGCCGCATACAAAATACGACTTTGAAACCTCGTTGACTCCTAAATTCGCCTCGGCAGATTAAAGATGAGGTATGAGGTACGTTGTTGGGCTTTAGCCCTCTGACTACCGCATACAAAATACGACTTTCAAACCTCGTTTATCCCTGAGCCAGCCTAGTTTGTTGAGGATAAGTTTAAACCGCCGATTTATCTTTGAGCTCCGTGCTGTTTGAGTAACTTAACAATCTCCGGAGTGGATGATTTGTAAGCAATACTTAAAGCAGTTGCACCATTTTTGTTTCGAGCGTTTACATCCGCACCCTTTGCAAGAAACAACTTTACTAATGCAGGTTTTAATTGCGGAGAGATACCAGTATTGAATTGCACAATTCTCATCAACAGAGTAGTATTATCGTAAGGATCTGGAGCGTTGACATCAGCACCGCGATCGATCAATAATTTTACAATCTCGATATTTCGACCGGAGACAGCGCTGTACAGTAAACCTGATGGTACTTGGGGTTTATTCTTGAGAAGTAATTCAATTATCTCTTGCTTCTTTTTTTCAGACTCAAACCTATTGATTACAGAAAAAAAGGTGTTATCATTCACCTTGGCGCCTCGCTCGATCAAGGCTTTCATTGCTTGAGAATTGCCACTTTCTGCTGCGATGTTGAGTGCTGTTTGTCCAGTATCGTGACGGGGGAGATCGATCGCCTCCATGTCTGCACCGCTGGCGATTAAAAGGTCGATCGCCCCGCTACCCCGTCCAGCAGCCGCCGCGTGCAGGGGCGTTTGTCCTGATTTGTCGAGAGCCCTTACATCCAATCCTTTTTGGAGAAACAACTGTACAATTGCCTGATTTGGGCCAAAAGCAGCCGCGTGTAACAGTGTTTGGTTTAAATAAGTCTTGAAATGGATATCTGCATTTTTTGCCAAGAGATTTTCGACTGCTGCGCGATCGCCCGTGTAAGCAGCACTAAACAGCAAAATGTTGATATTATCTATTTTCGGCAATTCCCATTCATCTAACATATCCCCAATTCTCACCCGATCGCCCTGCCAATGCACAGACACAAGTTGCACCATGTCAACACTTGTACCATTCAACTCTTTTCCAGCCGCATCCAACAGAAATACATCGCAGGGGGCATCGCTTCCTCCACCGGGCATAGAAAACAGCATCGGATATCTGAGAATCGCGATCGAATATTTGCCATCAGGACTAAATTCGGCCGTGCGAATACCCAATTTCATAATTTGTCGGGGGGCAACGGAGAGGATAATTAACAAGCCTAAAATACCAAGACAGCCAAAACGAAAGAAACGCATAATTATCTTAAGGTAGCTTATGCGATCGACTATAGCAGTGCTAAATGAGTCGTAAAGTTTTTTACCCCACCCCAACCCTCCCCTTATTAAGGGGAGGGAGTAAGAAATTTACAAATGATTTAGGATTGCTATATAACTTTTAACCTATGTCGGTCGATCGCACTTTGGGAATTAGCAAACAACGATCGCGATCGCACCTGCAAATCTTTCAGCAGCATGGTGACGCCAGATAGAGCGACTTTTGGACGATCGGCAAAATTTACTGCAAGCTAGACTAGAGTTGTAATGGTCGTTCTCGATCGACAATTTACAACAACTCAGGAAAAAACATTCATCCAGCAAAGCCCGGGAATTCCCGTTGGAGCTTGTGCTGGTTGTTCCCTTCGTGTTACTACTGAGTTACGAAACTTCCGCATATCCTCGGCGAGGAACTAAGCTTTTCCCAAGTCTGAGCAATTGCTGCATTCCTATCCGCTGTTTCCGTTAAACTTTGGTCAGGAACCCAACTCTAAGTGCGACTCGTTGATTGGCAAATCACGGTAAACAGTCCGTACATAGCTAATCCAACTCTAACCAACAACGGAAAAGAGTTGAACTCTCGGAGAT
>NZ_JAEQCF010000081.1:23089-43605 GCF_020738625.1 Microcoleus sp. PH2017_09_SFU_O_A | reverse complement strand
GGTACGTAGTTGCGCTTCAGCGCTCTTTCATACATAAGATAAAGAGCGCTGAAGCGCAACAACATACCTTTGCGGGATTATTTTTTAGGTACGTAGTTGTGCTTCAGCGCTCTTTCATACATAAGATAAAGAGCGCTGAAGCGCAACAACATACCCAAGATATTACTTAAAACGGGATTTCCTCATCTTCATCTTCCACAGTCTTAGCCGTCATCCGCCAACTGGTAATATACTCAATCTGCACATCAATTGTGTTAATCGCATCCCCCAACTGCTTTTGGATGTATTGAGTCAGAGTCACCATAAAATCCAATTCAACTCCCGCAGATTGCACAACTTTAGCCAAGCTAGCAAAATCTACCTTCAAAATCGAAGAACTAGATAACTTAAAATCAGGAGTATTGCTCTTATTTTGCACCAACATTGCTTTTTTAATCCGTTCTTTCAGATGCTCAACTTCCGAATCCAGCAACTTCCATTCAGGGAAAATTTCTTGATACCTTTTCCCCAATGCCGTTAAATCTTCACTCTCGGGTTCCGGCACAATTTTCTTAGCAGTAGATTTTCGCCGCTGCTGTACATTAGAATTCAACCGCCAACTAGCAATATCCTCAACTTGCAAAGATGGATGAGTAATAAGTTCACCTAACTGTTTTTGAATTTCTTTCGTCAGTGTCACCGGAAAATTTAAATCAATTTGCTGAGTTTGTGTCAGTCTCGCCAGCGTCATAAAATCAACTTTCATAGTTATCGAACTGGAAAGCTGAAAACAAGAGCTATCTTTGAGCTTTTGCGCCATCATTCCTGCTTTAAATCGTTCTTTGACTTCAGCTATTTCTGAATCAAGCGGTTTCCACTGAGATTCTATTTGCTGATATTTTTTCCCCAAGGATATCAAGTTTTCCGTTGCGGGTTCGGGGTAAGATTGGGCAATAATTTCTAGCAGGCGCTGATGCACTTTAGCTAAATAAACTGCGTCTATCTTGGCATATTCTAGCTGCTTCTGGGTCAGGGGACGCTTTCCCCAATCGCCGCTTTGTTCTGTTTTATCTACATAAGTAATGCCGCAAAGTATTTCGATTAATGTTTTGAGTTGTCGGTTGGGTAAGGGCAGGATATAAGCTGGAATCTGTCTCGACATTTTTAATGTACAAGTGACATTTTTGGCGTCGTCATTACCCAGAAATCTGATGTCATAGCTGGCGCTGTGGAAGACTTTTTCAATATCTGGATTGACCATGATTTGGTTGATGAAGTCTTTTGCCAATTCAGGTTGATCTAAGACATCTAGTAGAAACGTGGCATCTCCTGTCGCATCGGTGGAGTCAGCTAACACTTGAATTAGAGATAATCTGGGGTTCGATTTATAGTCTGCTATTTCTGTGTCAACCCACAGGATTTTAGCTTGCGAAAATTTAGCGATGAGTGCTTTGATGTCGTTTGCTGCTGTTAAATAAGGCATTTTTACAGACTTTTACTATTAACTTTATGCTTATATTATGCTATAGCAATTATCGTGTCAATTGTCAATGATTGAAGTGCCGGACATGGAATTGCACATTAGTGTTAACTTAACGTCAAACGTAATAGCGGTCTGCTGTTTGATTGTCATCATACAAATTAGGTACGTTGTTGGGCTTTAGCCCTCTTTCCTGATACCAGGAAAGAGCGCTGAAGCGCAACTACATACCTTAACCTTAAAAAGCAGTAAGGGTGCACCGCAGCGCACCCTACAAACCATTAACCTAGGACTCTTCTGCTGCTTCCTCAGATAGCGCTTCTTCGATCGACTCTTCACCCGAAGCCGGCACCAAAGCCACAGCTACGATCGAATCATCCTCATCCAAGCGCTGCACCCGCACGCCCGTTGCAGTCCGGGATTGCGTGGAAATTGCACTCACAGCTTGACGGATAATAATACCTCGGTTGGTAATAATCATCAATTCGTCATCTTCGTTGACAATTCGCAGCGCAGCTACCTGATCCTTGCCCTTTTTCGACTTGAATTTGGTAGCAGTTAATCCCTTGCCTGCCCGTCTTTGTAGGCGGAATTGAGAAACAGGAACTCGCTTACCGTAGCCGTTAGTTGTGATTACCAACACCGAAGGAACTTCGCTATTAACTGTGGGAATTTCTTCGGCATCTTCGCCTTCAATTTCCTCAGCTTCCAGTTCTAATTCTTCGTCTTCCAATTCCACATCGCCCGTTTCCAATTCAGCAATTTCTACTCCTTCAAATTCCGAGTCGCCCGTTTCTAACGGAGCAATATCTGTTCCTTCCAATTCTGAATCTTCTGTGTCAGCAATTTCGGCAACAATGGAACTTGGCAAGATGTCCATGCTGATCAACTCATCGCCCGATCGCAATTTCATTGATTTCACACCCCGAGTCGCCCGGCCAACCGGACGCAACTGCTCGTGATTGGTGCGGAAGTGAATCGCCATACCTTGGCGCGTACCGATGATGATGCTGTCACCAACTTTTGCTCTCCGCACCCAGCGCAATTGGTCGCCTTCTTCTAGAGAAATCGCGATTAACCCATTAGTGCGGATGTTCGCAAAAGCTGAAAGTGCAGTTTTCTTGATGTAGCCGCCGCGAGTTAGCATCACCAAGTATTCTTCGCTGGTGAATTCTGTAACTGACACCATAGAAGTGATTTTTTCTTCTATAGGAATCGGCAACAGTTGCACCACGGGAGTGCCGCGCGCCGTCCGGGAACAGACGGGAATTTGATAAGCTTTGAGAGAGTAAACTACGCCTCTGTCGCTAAAGAACAAAACGCTGTCGTGATCGCAACAGGAAAGGAAATGTTCTACTCCGTCATCTTCCTTCATTTTCGCGCCTGCTTTGCCACGAGTAGCGCGACTTTGGGCCTCGAAAGTGCTGACAGGCATCCGCTTGATGTAGCCTTGCTCTGTGATCAGAATAATTGCTTGTTCGTTGGCAATTAAATCTCTTTCATCGATTTCTCCTTCGGCGTGTTCGATGACGCTGCGTCTGGGAGTGGCGATTTTAGTTTGAATTTCGACTGCTTCAACTTCAGCGATTTCTAAGATCCGTTCCCGGCGCGCCAAGATATCTTCCAAATCGGTGATTTTTATTCGCAGTTCTTCGTGTTCTTGCTGAATTTTTTGTGCTTCCAATGCTGTCAAACGCCGAAGCTGCATTTGCAGAATTGCGTCGGATTGCTGTTCGGAAAGACCGTAATTCTCGATCAATTCTTGTTTGGCAGCGGCGGAGTCGGCAGCGGCACGAATTAGGTGAATAATGGCATCTAAATTGTCTAGGGCAATTAATAAGCCTTGCAGGAGATGGTCGCGTTCTTCTGCTTTGCGGAGTTCGTATTGAGTCCGGCGAGTAATTGTCTCAATGCGGAAGTCTAGGAAGACATTGAGGAATTGTGAGAGCGTCAGTAGTTGGGGTTCCCCGTTTACTAGCGCTAACATATTGGCTCCAAAATTTGATTGGAGCGGTGTTTGTTTGTAGAGGTTGTTGAGGACGACGCGGGGATAGGCGTCGCGTTTGAGTTCGATCACGATCCGCATTCCGTCTCTATCGCTTTCGTCGCGAATGTCGGAAATCCCATCTAATCTTTTGTCGTTTACCAGTTCGGCAATTTTCTCAATTAACGCTGCCTTGTTTGTTTGGTAAGGCAATTCGGTGATAATAATTGCTTCTTTGTCGGGGCGGCCGGCGTGTTCGATGGTTTCAATGCCGGCGACTCCGCGCATTGTAATCGAGCCGCGCCCGGTGGTGTAAGCATCGCGAATGCCGCCTCTGCCGAGAATTTGCCCGCCGGTGGGAAAGTCCGGGCCGGGAATGTACTGCATCAATTCCAGGTCAGTAAGGCCTGGATTGTGGATTAGCGCTACCAAACCGTCAATTATTTCGCCCAAGTTGTGCGGCGGAATGTTGGTGGCCATCCCTACGGCGATCCCGGAGGAACCGTTGAGCAAAATTTGGGGGATGCGTGCGGGGAGTACGAGGGGTTCTTGTTGGGAACCGTCGAAGTTGTCGCCGAAATCAACTGTTTCGCAGTCGATGTCGCGCAGCATGGAGTCGCTCGTCAGGGCTGTGAGGCGACATTCGGTGTACCGCATGGCAGCGGGCGGGTCGTTGTCAACGGAGCCGAAGTTGCCGTGGCCGTTGATCAGGCGTTCGCGCATGGAGAAATCTTGAGCCATCCGCACCAGGGCGTCGTAAACTGCTGTATCTCCGTGCGGGTGATACTTGCCCAGCACCTCCCCGACGACGCGGGCGCATTTGCGGAATGGTCGATCGGGAGTCAAGCCCAATTCGTTCATGGCGTAGAGAATGCGTCGGTGAACGGGCTTGAGACCGTCCCTAGCATCTGGTAGCGCCCGACCGACTATTACGCTCATGGCGTATTCCAAGTACGATCGGGACATCTCACCCCCCAGATCCGTCGGGATTATCCGCGACTCAGAGATACTCATAGGTTGAAAAACTCCGCTAAAACTTTAAATTTGACCGCTATAAATCCCCAAAATGCGATAAAATCGATTTGGATTCAGTTGAGCTGCCAAATATTGCAAATTACTCCTAAAATTATATCACAATTTGCCCTTAACTTTATGGGAAAGTTGCCAGAAAAATTAAGGGACGAAACAAGGGAAATTTGTAAATTGACAGTTGGTGATTTAGTCATCAATTGGCAAAATCTAAAAAGGTTTTTTTAGGCGGTCTGGTTTCATGCTTTGGTGAGTTTTTTTGAGGGCTATATAAAAAATTAAAATGGTGGCCCGATCGCAATTTTAATTTCACAAAACCGAAGGCCTTCTTAAAGCAAACTAAAAATCTAAAATCTAAAATCTAAAATCTAAAATCTAAAATCTGCTGATGCTACCCGTCATCTATTCCGAAGATTTTTTGCTGCACAAGACTGGAATGCTTCACCCAGAGCGACCAGAACGTTTGACGGCGATCGTCAATGCTCTGAAAGCTGCTCCCTGGGCCGATCGCATTGAGTGGCAACTCCCCACCCCAGTGGCGCAGCGCGAACCAGAACTGCTCTCGGCGATCAAAAAAGTTCACGCGCCAAGATACATCAAAGAAGTCGAACATTTGGCTCATCGTGGAGGTGGCTACCTCGACGGTGACACGCCGATTTCTGCTGAAAGTTACGACGTAGCGCTGCTGGCGGCGAGTGCTTGGCTCGATGGGGTCGATCGAGTTTTAGCAACCAACGAACCGGCTTTTACGATCGCCAGACCGCCGGGACACCACGCCGAAAACAGCCGTGCGATGGGATTTTGCTTGTTTTCCAACGCTGCGATCGCAGCTCGCTATGCCTTGGAACAGCCGGGAATCAACCGCGTCGCCATCCTAGACTGGGACGTGCACCACGGCAACGGCACTCAATCTTTGGTGGAAAACAGCAGGCAAATCGCCTACTGTTCCCTGCACCAATCTCCCTGCTATCCAGGAACCGGAGATGCTGACGAGCAAGGTGCTTACAACAATGTGCTGAATATTCCCCTGTATCCGGGTGGCGGCATAGCTGAATACCTGAGCGCCTTTGAATCTCTTGTCGTACCGTTTTTGTCAAATTTTGAACCAGATTTGTTGATTGTCAGCGCCGGTTACGACGCAATAGCCTCGGATCCGCTGGCCAGCATGAATCTGGCGCCGTCAGATTTCGGTACTTTCACGGGATATTGCCTACAAATCACTCGCCGCATAGCCTTCGGTTTGGAGGGCGGTTACGCGCTGCAAGAGTTGGCCGAGTCGGTTGTAGCGACTATTGACCGGTGCCTCAATTAGCTGCAAAATTGGCAGACGGGATTAGGAGGTTGAGAAGGGATTAGGAGGGGATTGACAGCAATGGCGGGCGATCGTCCAAGCTCAGATTTGTCGATCGCCCGATCGGCCTTCTCTCCTCGAACCTCTCCCCTCTGCCTTCTGCCCTCGATCAACTGTCAACTGTCAACTGTCAACTGTCAACTGTCAACATCTGTGACAAGCATCACGAATTTAAAAGATCCGAGTCACTGAGCGTCTAAGTCTCAGTCACAAATTTTTAGCCTAAAAATCACACCGTGTCAATGTTTTCGATCGCAGGAATCGGCGATCGGACAGAGCATAATAGGACTACGATCAGCCTGTAATATTTTAATATCTCTCAATCAACTAGGAGGTTTATCATGTCCGTTTCCCAAATGACACTCGAAGAATTATTTGGTCAGGTCATGTTCTCTAGTGTCGTGACTCGCCACGACCGGAGACAGCTAAGATCCGCACTCTTAGAAAGAACCCTGAATGAAGATGAGTATGCCATCATCAACCGACTGCTGTACAATGTGCGTCGCGGTTGGGTGAAAATTGTCGATTAAAGACCCAGCACCCAACCCCCGAGCGAGAAAGAAGTTCATAGCCTTTTCAATTTTCGCTTAAAGAATTGGTAATGACTGATGATTATCGGGGTATAGAACATGGGCCTACAGTTACATTCTTTTGCAAACTGGATAAAATTAGAACTTGCCACTTAGGGAAGTTTTCCGTGTTTTTAAGCGACAGTTTAATGTTTGGAGAGCGGTGTTAATGATTCTAATTGCGATCGACATCCGCCTAGAAGTAGAGATATTTATAAAATAACAGGTTTCGGGTGCATCTCTACTTGTTTAAAAAATGTGAGTTTTGAGTTGCTAACTTCCAAGTTAGAATTAACTCAAAACTCATACTTGTTTGGAGGTAACAGAAGAAGGAAGAAGGAAGAAGGAAGAAGGAAGAAGGAAGAAAGAAGAGGGTAGAAGGTAGAAGGAAGAAGGAAGAAGGAAGAAAGAAGAGGGTAGAAGGTAGAAGCAATCGAACGTAAGGTTTTCAGTCATTAAGAATATCTGAACCGTCGAGCGCGGTTGCTAGAAAATTTTATATTTGAGATTAGGAAAGAGTGAGGGCGATCGGGATTAGGAAGCGCTATCAAGTGCAAAAATTTTAAACCGTTATCAAAAATCAAAACAATCAGCAGTTTCGCGTTGAGTCGGAATGTGCGATCGCCACAAGCACAGGAAGTCGGAACGTGCGATCGCCCATTCCGGCAAATTAAGCCCAGAAGTGTCAAAATATTAACAACCAGTTCATCCTTAAAATATATGGCTCCCGCCGTTTTAATTGAAAATCTTCAGAAACGCTACGGCACTGTAGAAGCCGTTAAAGATGTTTCCTTCAAGGTAGAACCGGGGGAAATATTTGGTTTGCTAGGCCCCAACGGTGCAGGCAAAACCACAACCCTGCGGGTACTATGTACCTTGAGTGCCCCTGATAGCGGACGTATTGAAGTGTCAGGCATTTCAGCAGTCAGCCAGCCGAGAATGGCCAGACAGAAACTCGGCTACGTCGCCCAAGAAGTCGCTCTCGATAAGGTGTTGACAGGGCGCGAACTCCTGCAATTGCAAGCGGCGCTTTACCATTTGCCGCGCAAGACTATTAAAGGGCGGATTGACGAAATGGTGAAACTCCTCGGTTTGGAGGAATGGGAAAATAAAAAAACGGGTACCTATTCCGGCGGTATTCGCAAGCGCCTCGACTTAGCTGCTGGATTGCTTCACCAGCCGGATGTTTTGGTGTTAGACGAACCGACTGTCGGGCTAGATATTGAGAGTCGGGTGGTAGTGTGGGATTTCCTGCGCCGCTTGCGGGAGGAAGGTACGACGGTGTTGATTACCAGCCATTATCTCGAAGAAGTCGATGCTTTAGCCGATCGCGTGGCGATTATTGACAAGGGTACGGTGATTGCACAGGGGACGCCGGAGGAGTTGAAAAATCGCGTTGGGGGCGATCGGGTGACTTTGCGGATTCGGGAGTTTTCGCCACTGGAAGAAGCCGAAAAAGCCCAAGCTTTAATGGAATCTCTGCCTTTCGTCCAAGAAGTAATTATCAACAGCGCCCAAGGAAATTCTCTAAATTTGGTAGTAACACCGCACAGCGACGCGCTGGTGACAATTCAGCAAGCCTTGAAAGATGCGGGACTTCCTACTTTTGGGATTGCTCAATCTCGTCCGAGTTTGGATGATGTGTATTTGGCGGCGACTGGTAAAACGCTGTTGGATGCGGAGTTGGCTGCTGCTAGCAATCGGGATTTGAAGGCTGAACAAAAACAGGCAATGCGATCGTAGTTTAGTTTAGGTGGTTATTATGGGTGCGGGGTCAGAAACCCGGTTTCTCAGGAAAATCTGGTTGGGTGACGAGAAATCTGTAAAGAAACCGGGTTTCTTTGGCCTTAGTCCTATTTAAGATGATTCGACGGTTGAATACGATAGTAATTTTGGGAGATATTAATAAATGAATCTTGTTTTAGAAGTTGAAGCACCTCCTTTCCGAGAAGATGCAACAGGTGCTATTCGGGTGGGAAACTCAAGAGTTTTGCTGGAATTGGTGATTCGAGCTTTTCAAGATGGTGCATCGCCGGAATCCATTGTGCAGCGTTATTCTACTGTGTCATTGTCTGATGTCTATAGTGCGATCGGCTATTATCTCCGACACCAGGAAGTAGTGGAAGCTTATCTCAATTATCGCGAGAAATTAGCAGATTCCGTTCATCAGCGTTTGTTGGGCATTCAACCCGATTTGACTGTTGTGCGATCGCGTTTGTTAGCCCAAAAAAATCTTGAGGGTTAACTATTTTGTAAGGTGCGTCGCTGTGAGATTGTCGATCTTTTTGAGGATTTTTGATGGCGACGCACCCTACAGCTACTGTCAACTGTCAACTGTCAACTGTCAACTGCTATACATCCAATACTTGCTCTGCTGTCAGCGCTAATTCTGGGAAAGTTCGGGAAATAATTCGCTCATTTCCTCGAAAAGCCGTCATTTGATAAACCCCATTTTCATCAAGCAAGTAAACAAAAACTGTAGGAACTTTCGGATTACCTAAATAATCGCGACTTCCCAAAGCTAAATAATCGACAATCCAGTATTCCGAAATTCCCAGACGCTGATATTCATCCAGCTTATCGATATAATCATCTTCCCAATTGGTCGATACAACTTCTACAACTAATTGCAGCGGTTCAGTTATGGCTGAGTAGGCAAAAGGCTGTGATTCCCAGAGAGTTTTATTTATTACACTAACATCAGGATGGCGACCTTGTTCTCTACCATTTGAGGTTAAAGTCCTCACCATGAATCTGCCAGACACCCTGTAATTGAGGGGGACGCGATCGATTTCTTTATCAAACTGTTTGACAAGGAAATAGGCAAGATCCTCGTGCAGTCTTATTGGTAATATTCTCACAATTTCTCCATTGACAAGTTCATAGCGGCCTTCTTCATCGGGAAGTTGCTTTACAAATTGCTCGAAACTGAGCATCTGCTTAGGTTGGGTACGAATTGCGGTCATGGTTTTCTCTCATTTAGGTAGATTAGGACTTAGGATGGTGGCCCAGAAACCGGGTTTTTTTCCCGAAAGATGCGTTATACACCGTAAATTCGGTAAAAAACCCGGTTTCTTTAATCGGAGTGCGTTTAGGACTGTAGATATTTAAGACTATTCTGCAACCATTTTAACATGAGGATATAATTAAAACTATTGCAGCCAAAAGGTGAACGGCATGGTTCAACAACTCGTCCCACAAACAACACAACAAATCATCTATCCCGACAGCGACGGTCAACCAATGGCAGACAACACCAAACAATTCCGCTGGATTGTCACAATCAAGGAAAACCTAGAAATCTTATTCGCGACTTGCGCTGACGTATTTATTGCCGGCGACTTACTCTGGTATCCCGTCGAAGACGATAACAAAACTCGCAAAGCACCTGATATATTAGCAGTCTTTGGTAGACCAAAAGGAGACAGGGGATCTTACAAACAATGGGAAGAAGATAATATTCCACCTCAAGTGGTTTTTGAAATATTATCTCCTGGAAATACCAGCACAGAAATGCTCAGAAAACTATTCTTCTATCAAAACTACGGAGTTGAAGAATATTATATTTATGACCCAGATACCTTAGAATTTACAGGTTCTCAACGAGTGGGCGATCGCCTAGAAGAAATCCCAGAAATCAACGGTTGGGTCAGCCCCCGCTTGGGTATACGGTTTCAACTCACACCAGAAACCCTGGAAATTTACCGCCCAGACGATCGCAAATTCCTCACTTCTGTAGAATTAGATCAACTTCGAGAACAGGAAAGCCAACGGGCCGATCGCGAACAGCAAGAAAAAGAACTTGCTCAGCAAGAAAAACAACTCGCTCAACAACAGCTAGAAGCAGAACGTACTCTGCGACAACAGGAACAGCAACGCTATCAAGCTTTAATAGAATTGCTGCGAGAAAAAGGCATTGACCCTCAACAATTGTAAGGCCGATCGCCCGCCCAACACCAATCCCTCCAGACTTGCTATCCTAAAGATAGTTAAATTTAATCCACAAGCAATTATGAGCGGTACTGTTACATCCCCCAACCTCAACCAGCAGCGGCCACTCACCACGCCATCCGCTGACACTTCGAGTTCCCTGCTGGCCGACTTCATCCAAGAAACACTAGCCTTAACCAAGCGCCTGTTTATTCAATTGCAGCGCCGCCCCTCCACCCTAGTTGCAGGAATTATTCAGCCGCTGATGTGGTTGGTTTTATTCGGAGCTCTGTTTAAAAATGCACCAGCCGGCTTGTTCGGCGAAAGCCAGAATTACGGACAATTTCTTGGCGCAGGCGTAATAGTTTTTACTGCATTTGCAGGCGCGCTGAATGCCGGTTTACCGATTATGTTCGATCGCGAATTCGGATTTCTCAACCGCCTGTTAGTCGCGCCCCTGGCTTCGAGATTTTCCATAGTCCTCGCTTCGGCGATTTTTATCGTCACCCTCAGCTTTATCCAAACAGGCACAATCGTTACGGCGGGAGCCTTTTTGGGTTCGGGATTCCCCGGACTTGCTGGACTGGGCGCGATCGCCCTAATTGTCCTACTATTAGTTTTGGGAGTCACCGGCCTCAGTCTCGGTTTAGCCTTCGCCCTTCCCGGTCACGTAGAATTGATTGCGGTAATTTTTGTTACTAACTTGCCGCTATTATTTGCCAGCACCGCCCTCGCGCCGCTGTCGTTTATGCCAGACTGGCTGCAAGTTGTCGTCACTCTCAATCCTCTCAGTTATGCGATCGAACCCATCCGCTATTTGTACCTCCACAGCGATTGGTCGCTAGCTAGCGTCGTAATGCAAGCTCCTTGGGGTACAGTTACCTTTGGAGGAGCGCTATTAGTCCTGCTGGCGTTTGATTTGGTGGCGCTCCTCAGCATTCAACCGCTGCTGCGACGACGGTTTGCTTAGATCGCACGGCGGTTGAAACCGCGTCTACAAAAACCAAGTCCGCCTCCGCGGACTGAAAAAAATAACGTAATTTAAACTGGTCTTCTTCAACCCGCGGAGGCGGGTTTTGTCTATGTAGACGCGGTTTCAACCGCCGTCTTCGTTTATTAGCTGTCAGTCAGAATATTGTTGAGATACAATTGTTTTTTTGAAAGTAGAACTAATCAATCATGAACAGCAAAACTTCTAAATCGGGCAAATTGATGGTGCGGATTGCTGCAAGTGCGATCGCCACCAGTGCTCTTTTGTCACCTCAAGCAACCTTCGCTCAAGCCAGCGGTTTAAATAATAACAACCCCCAACCGCTGCAAGACTTTCAAACTAAAGACAACACCGACCCTTTTTCCGGCCGCAGCACCGGAGGCGGAATATTTGATTTAATTCACAGATCCAGACTCGGAGGTGGCCGCAGCATCGAAGAATTCAATACTGAACAGCGCCAAAATTTGAACGACGCCGCCGCCGATTTTCGCAACAAACAGCGCCAAATGCTGGAAAAACAAGCAGCACCTGCACCGGGGGCGGCACCTACAGAAATTACTGCCCCCGCCCCTTAAATTTACAACTGTTGTTTGCTCATTTCCTAGTCCGCGAAGGCGGACTTCGTTTGACTTGCGACAGCGATTTCAATCCCCCAATCTGCTTTGTTTGACTCGCGACAGCGATTTCAATCGCCCAATTTGCTTTAACTAACAAACCCCCCAAACACCGCCATACCGTAGTATTTCCAAGGAACTGCCACAGTCTCAAATCCAGCATTTGCCAGCATTTCCAACTGTGCCGCAACTGTCGCTAGGCGATCGGGATTAGAATAGCCGTAAGACACACTCGTCCCCACACCAGCACGAATTGTGGCTAAAGTTTCCCCCTGACTTAGCGCCCAATCTTCTCGCGCCGCTTGATAAATATCCTTCATTACTGCTGATTCTGCCAAAACAGGATCGGCATTCCAAAAACAGCCGCCAGCAGTTAAACTTTCGCGAATCCGTTGAAACAACTTCAACTTCATTTCGTCCTCAAGATGGTGAATTGCCAGAGATGAAATAGCAGCATTAAACTTATCCCCCAAACCTAAAACATTTGGATTGTTCGCCCATTCTCCAAAATCCAATTCTATGCCAGTCCACCGCGCTGCGTATCCGGCCGACTCTATTTTGGTGCGGGCAAAATCAAGCATTCGCGGCGAATAATCCACAGCAAATATTTCCGCAGACGGGTAGCATTGCAGAACTTTTAAACTCAGTTCCCCCGTACCGCAGCCGAGTTCTAAAATGCGGTGGTTGTTGCTAGCAATGCAGCCAACTAATACATCCAGCATTTCGTCATATTTAGGTAAAAGTCGCCGAATGCCCGTATCAAAATCCGCAGTGTTGACAAAAACTTCTCCCGGAAAAATTTCATTGCGTGCAGGTGAGACAGTAGAGTCAGAATTCACGATCGCCAATTAGAGACTACAATCGTCATCCTAACCGAAATAGAGCAAAAAGTGCATGAAGTAGGGAAACGGCACGGCGCCGTGTGCTTACCGATATTTTATTTCATTTAGATTAAAAAATATATAAAGTTATGCGTACTGTTACGGACAAGGGAAACACTCGCGGTAAACAAGAATTAACCATCCCTTGCACTATCGAGTCTTGCTTTACAGCAAAACACTCTGAAAAAGCAGTGTTATGTTAGTAGTGCATAAAATTAAATCAATATCGAACCTCACATTTGAGGATAGCATGGACAAATTGATTTCTCGCAGTCTGGCTGCCATCAACCAATTAATTTACAAGCGAATTCTGCTTCTGATGACAATTTTATTTTGTGTAGGCGTAGGAGTAGCGATGGCAAATATGTCTCGTCTTTCCTCTACCCTAATACAAGCGCAAGCCCTCCAAAATGCTACACTTTACGCCCAAGCTATTAAAGAAGCCCGCACCCTTTACAGTTCTGATGTTATCAGTCCTCTCAACACAAAGAAAGCGATTAACTTTACCCACGACTACAACCCAATATCAACAAAAGTAACAGTTCCCGTACCTGCCACCTTCTTAATAGAACTCGGCAACCAGATTACCAACAAAAATCCCGAAGTATCAGTTCGTCTCTACAGCGACTACCCGTTTCCCTGGCGGCGAGAAGAAGGTGGTGCCCGAGACGATTTTGAGCGTCAAGCTATTACCTATTTGATGCAAAATCCAACCGGACAATTTTTCCGCACTGAGGATTTTCGCGGTAAGCCCGCATTTCGATATGCCCAGGCAGATCGTCTCCTTCCTAGTTGCGTTAACTGTCACAACACTAACCGCGATAGTCCTAAAAAAGACTGGAAAGTGGGAGATGTGCGCGGGATATTAGAAATTACTCAACCTCTAGAAACCATTACTCAAAAAACTAGAAGCGGACTGAAAGACCTGTTTTTACTGTTAGCAGGACTTTCAACTTTAGGCATCGCAGGATTAACTTTAGCTCTCAGCAGGTTGCGCCAAAATGCTAAACAATTAGAACAGCGGGTCAGGGAACGCACGGCACAATTGCAAGAAACTAATGTAGAATTGTTGAAAGAACAAGAAAAAAGCGATCGCCTGCTGCTCAATATTTTACCCGAATCCATTGCTGCCAAGCTAAAAGACGGTCAAAGCAGCATTGCTGACGGCTTCGCCGAAGTCACGATTTTGTTTGCCGATATCGTCGGCTTTACCGTGCTTTCAGCGCAAATATCTCCCGAAGAACTGCTAGTTTTTCTCAACGAAATTTTTTCGGCCTTCGATAATTTGACAGAAAAGTATGGCTTGGAAAAAATCAAAACAATAGGAGATGCTTACATGGTAGTCGGAGGTTTGCCAACTCCCAGCACCAACCACGCCGAAAGCATTGCGGAAATGGCTTTAGATATGCAGGAGGAATTAGCGAAATTTAATGCCAAACATCATTCAGGAATTAACATTCGGATCGGCATCAATACCGGGCCTGCGATTGCGGGAGTTATTGGTACCAAAAAATTCATTTACGACCTCTGGGGCGATGCCGTCAATACAGCAGCCCGCATGGAATCCCACGGAATTGCAGGCGCGATTCAAGTCACAAAATCAACTTACGATATCTTGCAAAATAAGTATCTGTTTGAAGACAGAGGAATTATCCATGTCAAAGGCAAGGGTGATATGAATACTTATTTACTTGTATCCCGATTAGTTAGTGTAGTTTCGGTTTAATTTGTTTATTATATTATTAAGGAGCTAGCCAATACGCTTGGGATCGGAAGACCGGGCGGTTGAAACCGCTTCTTGTCAAATAAAACCCGGATGGTGCGCGGGTTGAAGAGCGGGCGGTTAAAATTACGCTATCTTCTTTCTTCAGTCCGCGGAGGCGGACTTCGTTTGTGTAGGCGCGGTTTCAACCGCCGTCTTATCTTCATTGAAAAACCCAAAATTTATTACAAGAAACCCAGTTTCTTTTCCTATGTCCTAAATTAGCCCTTTGCAGAAGACTAAATTTTATGTCAGTGCACATTTTATCATTCTTGGAGTTTTTCAAATCTCGCTTGTCTAGACAAATAGCTTTGTGGGTGTTTGCTAGTATTCTTGTGATAGAGGGAATTATTTTAGTTCCCTCTTATTTTCGGCGCGAAAATGAACTTTTAAATCAACTGGAACAGGTATCTCACGCGACTGTTGAGGCTCTAGAGGTTTTGCTAAAACAAGATATTTACGATCGTACTGTCTTTGAAGAAGAAGTCAAAAATATTACTAAGGATTCTCAAGTAGTATTAGGACTATCTATTTACCAATTTGACGACCAGCTAATATATCAACTTGGTGAAGCACCCAAAATTGATTTGGATGAACTAAAACTTGCTCGTATAATTCGCCAGAAAACTTTCGATGGCAAGCGCTACGATATTGCTTGGACAGAGCGACATTTGGGAGGAGATTATACGTTAATTGTTCGGCATGATGCTTCTACTGTTCAACCAGAACTATACGCATTTATAGGGCGGGTTGCTATTTTAGTTATTATTATATCAGCCTTTGTCACTTCTGTAACTATGCTGTTTTTAGGGGTGACAGTAATTGCACCAATCTTGAGATTGCGCGATGATTTGATCGCTGCGGGAGTAGCTTTGAGCAAAGATCGAGAAAAACCTGATTTCTACTCTCTCTCTGTCAAGCGCGATGACGAGTTGGGAGAAGTTATGGTCGCCTTCAATCAAATGTTTCAACGAGTTTACAAGGAAATTGCACAGCGGAAACAAGCTGAGGAAATATTGCGCGCCGAACAAGAAAAGTCGGAACGTTTACTGCTAAATATTTTACCTGAAATGATTGCCGATCGCCTAAAACAAGGTCAGATAAATATCGCAGATGGATTTGCTGAGGTGACGGTGCTGTTTGCGGACATTGTGGGCTTTACCGAAATATCCTCTCGCACGTCTCCAGCAGAATTAGTCGAACTGCTGAACAAAATATTTTCAGCTTTCGATTGCTTAAGCGAGAAATACGGCTTGGAAAAGATTAAGACAATCGGTGACAATTATATGGTAGCAGGCGGTTTGCCACTTCCATCTACAAATCATGCAGAATGTATTGCCGAAATGGCGATGGAAATGCAGCAAGAAATTATGAAATTTCGCGACGAATCCGATATACCTCTCAGTATCCGCATTGGAATTAATAGCGGGCCTGTGGTAGCCGGTGTCATCGGTACTAAAAAGTTTATTTACGACTTGTGGGGAGATGCTGTAAATACAGCAAGCCGCATGGAATCCCAGGGACTCCCTGGTAAAATTCAGGTTAGCGGCTCAACTTATGAATTGCTGCGCGATCGGTATGTGTTGGAAAAACGCGGTAAAATCAATGTTAAAGGAAAAGGAGCAATGACGACTTATTTGCTGATTGGCAGAAAAAATTTAACTGACAAATTCAACTATCGCCCGGGAATACCGGATCTGGCGGTAGACGTTTCAGCGCCCCCGCCCCCCAACACTAAACTAGATTTTTTTTAACGAACCGCGAAGGCGCAAAGGACACGAAGAAAGGAAGAAAAGAGAAGAAGAAAGAAGAGAAGATAAAGGGTTCACAATTGAGTTACAATTGCTTTAAAATGCAGGTTGATATTAGTGGCAGGGGTAAAAATGACTGCGAAGCAGGAACATAATTCTTCAACTTCACCAATTTGGCAGCCCTTCACGCAAATGAAAACTGCTCCGGCGCCGCTGAAGGTAATTAGCGGCAAAGGATCGCTGCTGGAATTAGAAGATGGGCGGCTAATTCTTGACTGTATTTCTAGTTGGTGGGTGACGATTCACGGGCACAGCCATCCTGTTCTGGCTGAGGCTCTTTACGAACAAGCCAAAAAGTTAGAACACGTAATCTTTGCGGGATTTACTCACGAACCTGCACAGAAACTTGCTGATAAGTTGATAACTCATACGCCTGATTCTTTGACGCGGATTTTCTTTTCTGATAATGGTTCGACTGCTGTTGAAGTTGCTCTGAAAATGGCGTTTCAATATTGGCTAAATCTCGGAGAAACTAACCGCACTAGCTTTATTGGTTTTGAGGGAGGTTATCACGGCGATACTGTGGGCGCGATGTCTGCGGGTAGAAGTTCGCTGTGGTGGGAACCTTTTGCGCCTTTAATGTTTGCTGGGGATGTTGTGCCTTTTCCTGCGACTTTTGATGGCGATGATGAGGTGGAAAGCAAGGAGGCGGCGAGTTTGGAGAAACTTGAGTCTTTGTTGAAGCATGGGAAGGGGTATGCGGGAATTTTTATCGAACCTTTGGTGCAAGGTTCTGCGGGTATGCGAATGTGTCGCCCTGAGTTTTTGCGGGCGATCGCACAAATGGCCCGCCAGTTTAATGTATTGTTGATTTACGATGAGGTGATGACTGGTTTTGGGCGCACGGGCGAACTGTTTGCTTCTGTTAAATCTGACACTGCACCGGATATCCTGTGTTTGTCTAAGGGATTGTCTGGCGGCTGCTTGCCAATTGCTGTCACAATGGCATCGGAGCATATTTATCAAGCTTTTTGGCGAGATGAATCGGACAAAGCTTTTTTTCACGGTCATTCTTATACCGGAAATCCCTTAGCTTGTGCGGTGAGTGTAGCATCCCTGGAGCTTTTGGAGCAAAACCCAAATGCCTATCAAGGAATGGAAAAACTGCACCGCAAATACCTGAATCAATGGCTGATAGATCATCCTAAACTCGAACGGATTCGGACTTGCGGCACTATCGCAGCAATGGATGTGAAAACGGAAAGCGTTTCCGGTTATTTTAATGACATCGCCCCTGTATTGAAAGCCAGATTTCTGGAAGCGGGGTTTTTGCTCCGCCCCTTGGGAAATACGCTTTACTTGATGCCTCCCTACTGCATTTCTCCTGATGAACTCGAATCGATTTATCGGATAATTCGTCAGGTTTTGGATACTCTGTAAACCCTTAAATTTTAGTAATGAATTTACCCAATTGGAACGATTTGGCTGATGACTCGCTGGCGGGAAAATGTCTCTCTCGCGAGCAATCTTTGGCTGTATTGCGCGCGCCGGATGAGGTTTTGCTGGAACAACTAAACGCAGCTTATCGGGTGCGCCACCACTACTGGGGAAACCGCGTCAGGTTGCACTATTTGTTAAACGCTCAAAGTGGTCTTTGTCCTGAAGATTGCCATTATTGTTCTCAGTCGAAAATTTCGAGTGCGGAAATAGAAAAGTATCCGCTGTTAGCTAAGGAAAAAATTCTGGATGCAGCCCAACGCGCAGCAGATTTAAAAGCTGGTACGTTTTGTTTGGTGATTTCTGGCCGCCAACCGAGTGCATCTACTTTCGATCGCGTTTTGGATGCTGTAGAAACGGTCAAGGCTAATCATAACCTAAAAATTTGTGCTTGTTTGGGGTTGTTGACCGAGGAGCAAACTCACCGTTTAGCTAAGGCGGGAGTCGATCGCGTAAACCACAATCTCAACACTTCCGAATCGTACCACACGGACATCTGCACAACTCACACTTTTGGCGATCGCGTGGAAACAGTCGAAAACGTCAAAGCAGCCGGAATCACAACTTGTTCCGGCGGAATTTTGGGGATGGGCGAATCGGATGACGATGCGATCGATTTGGCGCTGTCGCTGCGGAATTTGGGCGTTACGAGCGTACCGGTCAACTTTTTTATTCCAATCCCCGGAACGCCCTTTGCGGACGTTAATCGCTTAAATCCGCGCCAATGTTTGCGGATTCTCTGCTTGTTCCGATTTTTGCTTCCCAGCCAAGAAATTCGGATTGCTGGGGGACGGGAGGTGCATTTGCGATCGATGCAACCTCTGGGACTTTACCCTGCTAATTCGATCTTTGTGGGCGATTATCTCACAACTCCCGGACAAAGCGCCAATCAAGATTGGGATATGATTCGAGATGCAGGATTTGCGATCGAATCTCCAGAAGATCGGGGATTTGCGATCGAATTTTCCGAAGATAAGACGGCGGTTGAAACCGCGTCTACACAAACGATGTCCGCCTCCGCGGACTAAAGAAGATCACCTAATTTTTACCGCCAATTCTTCAACCCGCGGAGGCGGGTTTTGTCTTTGTAGACGCGAATTTCATTCGCCCGGTCTTTTTGAATGAATCAATTTTAAATCATACAAGAGGGGGAATTGTGGATAAACGCGAAGAAATTACGATCGCAGAATACCAGACAACCGCCGAATCTTTCCGAGAAGGAACATGGCATCACGACGTATCCCAAAATCGATCCGCACTAACCGCTGCCATGCCCCGCAACCCCGGTAAAATACTCGATATAGGATGCGGGCCCGGACGAGATTTAGTAGCATTCAAGAGCCAAGGACATACCGTTGTAGGCTTAGATGCAACTCCAGCTTTTGTACAAATAGCAAAGAAGTTATCCGGCTGCGAAGTTTTGCAGCAATCTTTTCTTGAACTCGACTTACCAAAGGCTGAATTTGACGGTATTTTTGCCAATGCTTCCCTAATTCACGTTCCCAGCGACAACATGGTGAAAGTGCTGCAAGATTTGCACAAAACCTTAGTTGTTAGCGGTGCAATTGTCATGTCAATGTGCCGGGGAAATTGGGAAGGCTACGACGAGCGGCCGACGGGAAAACGCTATACTGCGGGATGGGAATACGAAACTTTAGCACCTTGTTTGGAACAAGCAGGATTTGCCATTGTCAGCCACTACTACCGCCCTCCCGGTTTGCCGCGCGAAGCTCAATCTTGGGTAGTAATAGTCGGCAAAAAAATCTAACGTAAATTAGAAATTGCGAATCTTTCCCCTCTCTTCCTCTGCGCCCTCTGCGCCCTCTGCGGTTAAAAAAAACAAAACTCACCAATTAAGCGAGAATTGTTGTACAATAAACCACAGTCAAAAAACAACTACTGCCCAAATTAAAACAAAATTAATATGACAGATAAATTCCACATCTTTTTAGCAGGTGCTAGTCGAGGCGTTGGCTTAGAAATCGCCAAATGTTTGGTAGCACAAAATGTACAAATAACTGCACTTTTGCGATCGCCCAACCACCGCACCGAATTAGAAGCAATGGGCATCAAAGTCATGACAGGCGATGCTTTGGATACAGCGGCTGTAGAAGCTGCGATCGCTGGAGGCGCACCAATCAATGCCGCAATCAGCACCATTGGCGGCTTACCAAAAGATGGGGAAAGAGCCGATTATTTGGGAAACAAAAACTTGATTGATGCTGCTGTCAAAGCAGGCGTGCAAAAATTTATTTTAGTTTCATCCATCGGTAGCGGTAACACTGCTGCGGCTTTACCACCGCAAGCTTTAGAAACGTTGCGCCCGGTATTACTTGAAAAGGAAAAAGCCGAAAATCATTTAATCGCAAGCGGGATGATTTATACTGTAATTCGTCCGGGCGGACTGAAATCGGAACCTGCAACGGGCAATGGTGTTTTAACAGAAGATTGTCGAGTTGCGGGAACAATTCACCGGGCGGATGTCGCCCAGTTAGTTTGTCAGTGTTTAGTTTCTGATGCTGCTAATAATAAAGTTTTGTCGGCAGTTGACAAGCAAATGGTTTATGGGAATCTCGAATATGAGGTATTAAATTTCTAGGGGCGGGCTAGAAGCCCACCCCACAAGATAATTCATTGCTTGTGGAACAGGCATCTTGCCTGTTCAAAAAAATTCTGGGCGGGCTAGAAGCCCACCCCA